>CALFHF010000247.1 GCA_937875855.1 uncultured Flavobacteriales bacterium | reverse complement strand
TGTCTAAAGCTGACCCAGTATTCATTAGTCAGTCCAAATACTTCTTCTATGATTCGTTCAACTTTAATGAATCTCTCCCCTGGTAATTCATTCAAGAAATGTCGAAGTACTGAGGTCTTTTTATCTTCTCCATTTAACTTTCCATATCCCTTAGAACTTACCAGAACGCCTTCGAGTTCTTTCTTTTTCAGATTAATTAAATAGGTGTTCCATACCATTTCAGCATCCTCATTCTCCTCATGGACCACAGCAAATGCGATTTGATCCACTAAAGGAACTTCGATATCCTTTTTCATCTCAGGGAGCTATTCGGTTAGCGATGGCGAGGTATTCGAAGATGTCGGCAGGAATCTTGTCTATCCATTTTAATGAACGTTGATGTCCTAGTCTCACAACTACCAATTCTTTTTCAGGAATGATAAACACATATTGACCAAGAATGCCTCTCATGTATTCAACATCCTGACCTTTCTCTTTCATTAACCACCATTGATATCCGTAGTTGTCCACGGGTTTTCCGTCCACATTAGGCACCCGGCATGGCGTCATGCTAGCATCTACCCATTGGGGTGAGATCAACTGTTCTCCATACCAATTTCCATCACAGAGCATAAGCTGCCCTATGCGAGCGAAGTCACGTGCGTTACTATAGAAGCAGCAATACGAACGCTCTACTCCACTTTCCTCTTCGTATGTCCATTGAGCTGGTTCTCCCGCTCCTATTGGCCTCCAGAGTTTCTTGCTCATGTATTCACTTAAGGTCATTCTAGTTGCCTTCTCCACGATAAAGGAAAGCATGAGTGTATTTCCACCAAGGTATTCCCAGGTTGTTCCGGGTTCGTGATTCTGAGCAAAGGCCAAGGTCCTATTGTACAAATCATCTCCATAGTAGGCTTGAGACATGAAACCGAAAGGGTTTCCATAACTCTCATCGAATCCTATTCCTGATGTCATTTGTAATAACTGCTCTATGGTAACTTCTTCTTTGTCAGTGCCTTTGAGCTCAGTCAGATAATCAGAGGCTTTGTCCATCACACTTTTGATCTTTCCTTCATCGATAGCTATTCCTACGAGCATGCTCACGATAGACTTGGCCATAGAAAATGAATTGACTAGGCTCGTATCTGAGTATCCTTCATCATAATATTCATAGAGGATTTCTCCTTTCTGAACGACCAAGTATGACACCGTCTCAAATTCCTTGAAATAGGCTGAATCTTCAGCAGTCAAGCTATGAGAGTTATATTCCGTTGCTTTTTTCCAAGGCAATTTCTGTCCATTAGCGATGATACGCTGCGTAAAAAACTTGTGATTATCTATATCAGGACCAATACGTCCAATGAGGTAGGTACTGCGGAAAGCGTTAAGAATATGTCCATTGTCAGTTACTTTTAGGGCGATAACAACCAAGATTAGGAAAATGAGAATTCTCAGAATCCATTTAATGAAGCTCGGCATCTCTTTCATTCCACAGTAATTTTCAATCCTGTAATACTACCTGATCTCCGAACGATATAGCATGCTTTGGCCAATTCCTTATCCAATGTCCATTGTGCTGAACTTTGATCAGCCTTCATCCGAAATTCATCCACCTTCATTCCACTCATGTCAAAGAGCTCGAATAAAGAGGCCTCTGCTAATCTGAATTCTACCTCTAACACATCCACAGCTGGATTAGGATAAACTGAGAATCCTAGCTCTTCTTGTTCTTCAATTCCTGTGGGTTGATTTTCAAAAAAGATGAGCACATCCGCTAATTCATCTATACCTGTAATATCCATGACTTGGTCGTTATTTCTATCGTGAAAAATGGCGCAAGAACCTGCGATTTCAGCGAGCAAGGTACGTTCATCAGTAAGCGTTCCATTTCCCGTGTTTTCATATAAGGTATAGGTTCCTCCAGCATAATTAGAGCTGATAACATCCAAGTCTCCATCACCGTCCAAGTCTCCTAGGTCAATGGCCAAGGGAAAAGATCCGGTAGAATAAAGTGAAGCTGCTGAAAGTCCTCCGAAACCGTCACCTAAATGAATTCCTATTTCATTTGACCCTGAGCAGGCTGAAGCTATATCTACATGACCATCTCCATTCACATCTCCCATGCCTATCATCCATGGAGCATCACCTGTGCTCACTTGAACACTCAAAGTGAAATTCCCTGTGCCATCATTCAAGAGAATGACAAGGTCATCGCTCACATATCCTCCCACGACTAGATCCATGATTCCATCCTCATTCATATCAGCTGCTAGAATAGCTGTCTCAGCGCTTAGGGGGGTAGTGAGGGTAATAGCCTCGCTGAAGTTTCCTGCTCCGTCATTGAAAAAGAGACTCACGTTATTCCCTTGTCTATTTGCAGTAGCTACATCCATATCACCATCTCCCTCTAGGTCTATTACTGTAACGCCTCGCACTCCTTGCTGAGCCGTATAAATCACTTCCTCCCCAAAGCTAGCATCACCATTTCCTAGTACTATGCTCATCATATTCCCTTGGGTATTTCCAATGACCATGTCTATTTCGCCATCTCCATTGAAATCAGCACCTTCATTAGCACTAGGCTTATTCCCAAGTGGCAAAACATAAGTATTGAAACTGCCGAACGAGCCTTGGTCAGAAATAAAAATGCGCATGTCCTCTGCTGTTTCATTGACCACAGCCAGATCACCCCAGCCGTCATTATTCAAGTCTCCCGCATAGGCCCCATAACTTTGGATTAATCCCTCTCCGGGATTGCGAACATCAAGATGTCCCACATCTATAAGATCCATACTTCCGGGTAAAGTTCTGATCCAAAAACCTATTGTATATCCATGCTCAAGGGTATTTCCAGTCATGGAACTGAAGGATGAACTAAAACTCACCATGACATATTCTCCTGCTATAAAAGGCTCAGCATGCGTGATAACAAGGACATTCCCAAAGCCAGCAATCTCAAATGAAAGATCAGCAGGCCCTGACCATCTCCCGAAGGCCATAACGGATTGAGCATTCACAGTACTGACATCAATAAGATCATCGAAGTAGACCTCTATGACTTGATCAGGAACAGCATTCAGGCTATTACCAATTGGATAATTATCTATGACAGTGAATGCATAGAGATTCATGCAGAGCAGGAACGATAAGGAAAGGATGGAGATACGCATAGCGTAAAGAAAGCGATTCAGAATGTATATCCCAATTGATCCCGCAGGACTTGGAGGGCTTTGCTCATGCGTTTCTCTACCGCTTTCACACTGATCCCAAGGCTCTCTGCGATCTCGCTGTACTTCTGATCCTCTAGTCTGTTCAGTAAGAAAACTTCTCTACTTCCTTCAGACATAGAAGCTATCACTGCTTCTAGTTTTTTCTTGAACTCCTCCTCTTCCATGAGATAGTGAGGGTCTTGGATAGAGTGCATCTTCACTCTGGAATTAACAAAATTATAATGCACTTGCATGTGCTTATGATGATTGATGGCTAGGTTCCCTCCAATGGTGAACAAGAATGTTTTCACTGTGGCCAGCCTGACTTCCTTGCGTTTTTCCCATACCTTAATGAAGCTTTCTTGGGCAATATCCTCAGCAATCTCAATGTCTCCTAGTTTATAGTAAAGGAAGTCCCTCAAGGAATCAAAGTGCAGCTCAAAGACCGCACGGAACTGTTTCTGATCCATTCCTTCATCTTTATCATTGAATAATAGAGCCCAGAACATAATTGAGTTGGAGGTAATCGGTCACAAAGCTAAAATACCTGGAAGATCATCCTCATTCCTTTGATCATTGGACATTTGAACTATAGCTTTCGTTGCACGAGTACTTAGATCAGATTGTTCATATTCAGTTCGCATCCCCTCCTAATTTCCACTATCTTCGGGCTCCTTTTAAAAAAAAGAGACGCTACGCGATGGCCGAACGATACACGGAATATGATAAACTAGACCTGCCCAAAGTAGCAGAGGAAATTGCTCAGGGATGGAAGAAGGAATCTGCTTTCGAGGCCAGCATCTCTTCACGTGAGGGCGCTAAGTCCTTTGTCTTCTATGAAGGACCTCCTTCAGCCAATGGGCTTCCAGGTATCCATCATGTAATGGGCCGCGGAATTAAAGACCTTTTCTGCCGTTACAAGACCTTGAAAGGATTCCAAGTCAAGCGCAAAGCGGGATGGGACACACATGGTCTGCCTATAGAGCTAGGTGTAGAGAAAGAACTGGGCATCACGAAAGAAGACATCGGTAAGACTATATCCGTAGAGGATTATAACAATGCCTGTCGCAAAGCGGTGATGCGTTATACCGACATCTGGAACGACCTTACAGTTAAGATGGGTTACTGGGTTGATATGGAGAATCCATATGTAACCTATGAGAACAAGTATATAGAGTCAGTCTGGTATCTCTTGGGTAAGATCTACGATCAAGGAATGCTCTATAAGGGCTACACTATCCAGCCTTATTCCCCAGCTGCTGGAACAGGATTGAGTTCCCATGAAATAAATCAGCCGGGCTGTTATAAAGATGTGAAGGACACCACTGTGGTGGCCAAGTTCAAAGTAAAAGGCGATGACCTAAAGCTAGGTGTCTTAAACATCAAAGCATCAGATAGCCTTAGGATATTAGCCTGGACGACAACCCCTTGGACTTTGCCTTCAAACACTGCGCTCTGTGTAGGATCTAAGATTGAGTATGTCTTATTCAAGACCAAGGACAGATATACAGATCTACCATATACAGGTGTCATTGCTAAGAAAAGACTCCAAGCCTATTTCTCCTTTGTGAATTTGGAGGATATTGCAGCAGGAAAGAAATTCAAGAGTGATGGAAAGACAGATGAAGATATAGAAATTCTAGGCACTGTGCTCGGATCTGATTTGATTGGGCTGCGTTATGAGCAATTGCTCCCCTACACATTGCCTTATGAAGATGCTGAGAAGGCTTTCCAAGTTATCTCTGGTGATTTCGTCACTACAGAGGACGGCACAGGAATCGTGCACATCGCGCCTACTTTCGGAGCAGATGATGCTAAAGTGGCCAAAGAAGCAGGTATTCCGCCTATGTTGGTGCTTGATGAAAACGAGACTCCGGTGCCACTGGTAGACCTTCAAGGTCGCTTTAGACCTGAGATGGGTGAGCTAGCTGGGCGCTATGTGAAGAATGAATATTACGAAGAGGGAAAAGCTCCTGAACGCAATGTAGATGTTGAGATTTCAATCAAGCTCAAGGAAGAAGATAAAGCCTTCTTAGTGGCTAAATACGAGCACAGCTATCCACATTGCTGGAGAACCGATAAGCCTATACTTTACTACCCCCTTGATTCTTGGTTCATTAAGACCACGGCTTATAAAGATCGCTTGATAGAACTGAACAAGACCATCAACTGGAAGCCAAAATCTACAGGTGAAGGAAGATTCGGGAATTGGCTAGAGAATTTGAACGACTGGAATCTTTCTCGCTCTCGGTATTGGGGTATTCCTATTCCTATCTGGCGCACAGAGGATGGAACAGAGTCGGTCTGCATCTCTTCTGTGGAGCAACTCAAGCAAGAAATCAGCAAAGCTGTGAAGGGTGGGCTGATGAAGGAAGATCCGCTGAAGGACTTTGTCCCAGGCGATATGAGCAAAGAGAATTACCTCAGCTTCGACCTGCATAAGAACTATGTGGATACCATCGTCTTGGTCTCAGATAGCGGCAGACCTATGCAACGTGAGAGCGACCTCATCGATGTGTGGTTCGATTCAGGAGCTATGCCTTATGCTCAACTTCACTACCCATTTGAGAATAAAGAACTCATAGATGAACGCAAATATTTCCCAGCTGATTTCATAGCTGAAGGAGTAGACCAGACTCGTGGATGGTTCTTTACACTCCACGCTATCTCTACCATGTGCTTCGATTCTATAGCTTATAAATCGGTGGTTTCCAATGGATTAGTCCTTGACAAGAATGGCCAGAAGATGTCTAAGAGATTAGGAAATGCTGTAGATCCATTCAAGACTTTGGCAGAGTACGGTCCTGATGCTACCCGTTGGTACATGTTCACTAATGCACAGCCTTGGGATAACCTTCGTTTCGATGTAGACGGAATCACTGAAGTGCACAGAAAGTTCTTCGGAACGCTATATAATACCTACTCTTTCTTTGCTCTATATGCCAATGTAGACGGTTTCACATTTGCTGAACCAGAAGTTCCATTGAGCGAGAAAAGAGAACTTGACCGTTGGATTCTTTCCAAGTTGAATTCCTTGATCAAGGAAGTGGAAGATGCCTATGAGAATTACGAGCCAACCCGAGCTGGTAGGGCGATACAGCGATTCACTACGGATGAATTAAGCAACTGGTACGTGCGTCTAAGCCGCAGAATCTTCTGGAAGGGAGAATATGGCCCTGAGAAAATTGCAGCCTATCAAACCTTGTTCAGATGTCTTGAAGTGATTGCACAACTTTCCTCTCCTATCGCTCCGTTCTATATGGATCGCCTCTATCGTGACCTCAGAAATGTGGCAGATGGAAAGGAATCAGCCTCCGTGCATCTTTCTCATTTCCCAAGTCTAGATAAGAAAGCGATAGACGTGGATCTGGAAGCTCGCATGGAAGTTGCTCAGCGTATTAGCTCCCTTGTATTGAGCATTCGTAAGAAGGAGCAGATCAAGGTGAGACAACCTTTACAGAAAGTGTTGATTCCAGCCTTAGATAAAGAACGTGCTTTGCATATCCAAGCGATTTCTGAGTTAGTAATGAGTGAAGTGAATGTGAAGCAAATAGAATTATTGGATGCAAACAATTCCATGATCGTGAAAACGGCCAAAGCCGATTTCAAGAAACTTGGACCTAAATATGGGAAGCAGATGAAACAAGTGGCAGCGGCCATCCAAGAGATGGATGCTACCACTATCTCTATTCTCGAACAAAAAGGTACATTGGAGCTTCCTTTAGAAGGAGGAACAGTGACTATCTCGAAAGAAGACGTAGAACTCGTTTCTCAGGATATCCCTGGCTGGTCTGTTGCGAGTGATGGAGACATCACCGTAGCCTTGGACATCACCTTGACAACCAGCTTGACCGATGAAGGTCTGGCAAGGGAGTTGGTGAATAAAGTTCAGAACCTCAGAAAAGACTTAGATTTAGAGGTGACAGACCGAATATTGGTGGAGGTAGAAAACCGCCCAGAACTGACAAATGCATTGATAAGCAACAAGAAGTATATTTGCGCGGAAATTCTAGCTGAGCGATTCGAACTTGTGGATGCTCTGTCTTCTGGAACGATTTTCGAGATAGACCTGAATGAAACTTTGGAAACCAAGATTTCCATTGCCAGAAATCAATAAGCGCTGCATAAGATGGCCAAAAATAAAAAAGAAGAAGACAAGGACGAATTCCTTCGCTATTCAGACAAGGATCTGATAATGTTCGAGAACTTAATCAAAGATAAATTGGTTGCGGCCAGAGAAGATCTTGATTTACTCCGTAGCTCACTGTCACACCTAGACGACAACGGCACTGATGATACTTCACCCTCATTCAAGATGATGGAGGATGGCTCTGAAACGTTGTCAAGAGAAGAATCTGCTCAATTGGCCATTCGCCAAGAGAAATTTATTCGACACCTAGAAGAAGCATTGATTCGTATTAAGAATAAGACCTATGGTGTCTGCAGAGATACAGGTCTATTGATACAAAAAGAGCGATTGATGCTAGTACCACACGCTACACTTAGTATCGCAGCGAAGAACGCACAAAGATAAACCCCATCTCTTTTGAAGGCGGCTCTGAGCACTATATTCACTGTTCTTTTTATTGATCAGCTAAGTAAGATTTGGGTTAAATTATCCATGTTCCAGGGCGAGCAATTGCCTGTATTTGGAAACTGGTTCTACATTCATTTCTTAGAAAATCCTGGAATGGCCTTCGGCTTCGAGTTCGGAGGCGATTATGGAAAGATAGCGTTAAGTATATTCCGCATTATAGCGGTGATTCTTATCAGTCGTTATCTCGTAAAGTTTATCAAAGATGGATATCCAACAGGCTTTATCATCTGTTCTTCCATGGTTCTTGCTGGAGCTATTGGGAATATAATAGACTCAGCTGTGTATGGACTTATCTTCAGTGACAGCCCTCCTATTCCAGGATTTGTAGCATCCTTTATGCCTGAGGATGGCGGTTATGCACCATTCTTAATGGGACATGTTGTAGACATGTTGTATTTCCCTTTGTTCTCCTTTGACTGGCCAGAATGGGTTCCGGGCGTTGGCGGAAATCATTTCGAGTTCTTCAGACCTGTATTTAATGTAGCTGACTCTGCCATTACCTTAGGACTGACATTCATTTTCCTGTTCCAACGAAAATTCTTTCTTATGGTATATATGGAAGAGAAAAGAGACGTGGAAACCTCAGATGAAATCGCTGATCTAGACGAAGGATCAGTGCCCTCAGGAGCGTAATTCTACTTCACCCACCTCAAGCTTTCCAAATATCCCTGAAGGATAATAGCGGCACTCACCTTGTCTATATTACCCTTCACAGCCCTTTGCTTTTTACTAGCACCGGCTGTAATCATACTCTGCATAGCCATTGCACTAGTGAATCGCTCATCATAGAGAACAATTTTTTGAGATGGATAAAGTGTTTCAAGACGCTTATGTAGGAGCCGCACATTCTCAGAGATATGCGTGTCCTCCCCTTTCAATCCAATGGGCATTCCAAGTACAATGGTCTGAGGACTGAATTTCTGCACATAGTCATTCAAGTACAGTTCGAGCCCCTTAGATTCTACTGTTTCCAGAGGAGATGCGATTATTCCTAATTCATCCGTATGGGCGAGTCCCGTGCGTTTCAGTCCGAAATCTATAGCTAAGGTTCTTGGCATATGAAACAAAGATACCCGATGTGGCCTTCCAAATTTCACAGAAGCGTTCAGGAAACTATCTTTGCTGACCATGAAGGAATTGATTGAAAGAGCTTGGGAAGACCGCTCACTATTGAAAGAAGAAGAAACCAAAGAGGCCATCCGTTCTGTAATCGCCTCATTGGATGAAGGAACCCTTCGTGTGGCTCAGCCTGAAAGTGATGGATCCTGGACTGTGAATGAATGGATCAAGAAAGCTGTCTTGCTCTATTTTCCTATCCAAGAAATGAGGACCATAGAATGTGGCCCGCTCGAATTCCATGATAAAATTCCATTGAAAAAAGACTTTGCAAAGCGTGGAATTCGTGTAGTGCCTCACGCCATTGCCAGATATGGGAGTTTCTTGAATCAAGGCGTAATCATGATGCCTTCTTATGTGAACATAGGCGCTTATGTGGATACAGGAACCATGGTCGATACATGGGCTACCGTAGGGTCTTGTGCTCAAATAGGCAAGAACGTACATCTTAGTGGTGGCGTGGGAATAGGCGGAGTTCTAGAGCCCATTCAAGCAAGCCCAGTGATTATTGAAGATGATTGTTTCATAGGCTCCAGATGTATTGTAGTAGAAGGGGTTCACGTGAAGAGAGAGGCAGTCCTTGGCGCTGGCCTTACGTTAACTAAGAGCACTCATATCATCGATGTAAGCGGCAAAGAACCTAAAGAATACCGAGGGGTAATTCCAGAACGTTCTGTAGTTATTCCTGGCACGATTCCTAAGGTTTTTCCTGCAGGCACTTATCAGGTTCCAGTGGCGCTCATCATTGGAACTCGAAAAGAAAGTACCGATAAGAAGACTTCATTAAATGAAGTGCTGAGAGAACATAATCTTGCCGTATGAGTGTGACGTATTCTTCATCAGAGCTTCATCAGGCCGCCAAAAGCCTCAAGGAAGGCGCTGTCCTTTTACATAGGGCAGATACTATTTGGGGGCTCATATGTGATGCTACATCCAAAGAAGGAGTAGCCAAAATAGGGAAGATTAAGGCACGCCCTGTAGGAATGTCTTATATCATCTTGGTCAAGGATGAAGCTATGATAGAGCGCTTCGTGCGTGAAGTTCCTGAAGTGAGTTGGGATATTGTGGAGAATGCTGAGGATCCCATCACAATTATCTATCCTGAAGGCATGGGACTCGCTCCTGGAGTATGTGCTGAAGACAAAAGCATAGCGATACGCGTGGTTAAAGAAGCCGACACTCAACGCCTGATCCAGTTTCTTGGCAGACCCATCGTCTCTACTTCGGCCAATCTATCTGGGCAGCCAAGTGCACTGACGTTAAATGAAATGGATCCCAGCATTCTAAATCAAATAGACGGAGTAATCTCCGATGAAGGAAGACCGAAAAAGGCAAACAAAGCCTCAGCGATTATCAAGATAGGTTTACATGGCGAAGTCAACATCATACGTTCCTGATATAGAGCGCCTACAAAAGGTGCGCAAAATGCCTCTGGTGAAACTGATCGCTGAAGTAGCGAATCTCAAACAGCGCGAAACCTACATCATCGGAGGGTTCGTGCGTGATACGTTGATAGGCCGCGCAGTCAAGGACATAGATGTGGTCACGTTGGGCAGTGGCATCGAACTTGCTCAAGAAGTCGCTAAAGAACTGGGAAAGGCTGAAGTTCATGTCTTCAAAAACTTCGGAACAGCCATGATTAAAAAAGGCGATTTCGAACTTGAATTTGTAGGCGCTAGAAAAGAGTCGTACCGTTCTAACTCCAGAAAACCCATTGTAGAGAATGGAACATTAAAAGAAGATCAAGAACGTAGAGACTTTACTATCAATGCATTAGCTATTAGCTTGAACGGAGACTTAGGTGAACTTGTAGATCCTTTCAATGGGTTTGAAGACCTCAAAGCTGGTATCATTCGCACTCCCCTAGACCCTGACCGTACGTATTCAGATGACCCATTAAGGATGATGCGAGCAATCAGATTCGCAAGCCAATTAGGCTTTGAAATAGAGACGAAGAGCTATGAATCTATCAAGGTCAACGCCCATAGACTTAGTATAGTTAGTCAAGAACGCATAACAGATGAATTGAATAAAATCATTCTGAGTGAAAAACCCTCAGTCGGTTTCAAGTTGCTTGATAGCACGGGAATCCTTGAGATGATCTTTCCTGAATTCGTGGCCCTTAAAGGCGTTGAGAAACGAAATGGATTGAGCCACAAGGATAATTTCTTCCATACACTTCAGGTTTTGGACAACATCTGTCCAAATACAGATGATCTTTATCTGCGATGGTCTGCCATCATGCATGATATCGCAAAGCCATCTACGAAACGTTTCCAGCCTGGAGTAGGCTGGACTTTTCATGGACATGAAGTTCGTGGAGCCCGCATGATACCCGGAATATTCAGACGCATGAAACTTCCCTTGGACATGAAGATGAAGTACGTGCAGAAATTGGTAAATCTGCATTTACGTCCTATTGCCTTGACCAAGGAATCCATTACCGATAGTGCCATTCGAAGACTGCTTTTCGATGCTGGGGATGACATAGAAGACCTTATGACATTATGCAGAGCTGACATTACATCCAAGAATGATGGCAAGGTGAAACGTTATCTCCAGAACTATGGACTAGTTCAAGAGAAATTAATAGAACTAGAAGAAAAAGACCGTATTCGAAATTGGCAACCGCCTATCAGCGGGCAAGAGATCATGGAGTACTTTGGACTAGGGCCTTGCAGGGATATTGGTACTATCAAGACCGCATTGAAAGATGCCATCTTGGATGGTATTATACCAAATGACAGCGATAGTGCTCAAGCATTCATGAAAGAAAAAGGAGAAGAACTCGGCCTGCGACCTAAAAAATAAGGTAGGCGCTTATATTTGCCCCATCGCTCCCCGACCATGGAAATCATCAAATTACGTCTAGTATTCGACTCTAAAGAGGAGGTTTTCAGAGATGTCGAAATGAATAATGAAGGCAGTCTGGAAGACCTTCATGAGGCTATTTTGGCCTCATTTGGAATGAAGAATAATCAGATGGCCTCCTTCTATGTAAGTGATGATCAGTGGAATAAAGGAGATGAATATGTCCTGATGAATATGGGAGAAGGAGCTGTTCTGATGAAAGAAGGCTCTCTAGTTGAATTCACAGAGATAGGCGATCGTTTACTTTATGTTTATGATTTCATGAATCTGAAGATCTTCTATGTTGAAGTCATTGCGCATCCAGATTCTGTGAAAAGTAGAGAATACCCCTACTTACTGATGGCCATAGGAAATATGCCTCAAGAAGAAGACGAACTGAGCTACGAGGGTCTCATGGATGGTATAGAGGAAGAGATAGGTGATCATGAAGGACGTTTTAGTGATTCAGAGGAGGAAGAAGACGAATGGAATGATGATTCCTTCGAGAATCTGGACGACTACGAAGACTATATTTAAATCAGCTCATGGCGGACCTCCCCACACTGATTTGCATCTTAGGCCCTACGGCCGTGGGAAAGACCTCACTCAGTATTTCATTGGCCAAAACACTCCATGCTGAAATCATCTCAGCTGACAGCCGGCAGATGTACAAAGACATCTCCATAGGCACTGCAAAACCTAGTACTCAAGAGATGGCCGGAGTGAAGCATCACTTCGTAGATTTCCTCGAATTAGAGACTGCATACAGCGCAGGAATATTCGAGAAAGATGTACTCTCGATTATAAATAATTCATCTAACAAAGTGTGGCTACTTGTCGGTGGTTCAGGTCTTTATGTGAAATCAATTATTGAAGGTCTTGATGATCTTCCAAGCGATTTGATTTTGAGGAAGAGCTTGAATGAACGTCTTAAAAAAGAAGGTTTAGAACCCCTTAAGAAGGAATTACAAGAACTGGATCTTGTCCATTTTGAGGCAATGGATACTTCAAATCCGCAGCGCATAATAAGAGCATTAGAGATATGTCTTATTACTGGTCAACCTTATTCTGATTTGAGAAAAGGAAGGGCAGTTGAGAGACCTTTTAGGAGCATTCAAATAGTACTTCGAAGAGAAAGAAAAATTCTAAGGGAACGAATTGAACAGCGATGTAATCAAATGCTCGAAGAGGGATGGCTCGAAGAATGTAGAGCAGTATTCGGAAAACGAGAACTCAACTCTTTGAACACTTTAGGCTATAAAGAGCTTTTTCAAGTGATCGATGGAAGCCTTGAGATGAGTGAAGCTCGAGATAAAATAATCACTGAAACTTCACGTTTCGCTAAACGCCAGATGACTTGGTTCCGCGCTCAGCAAGACATACACTACTTAGACATGCCTGATGACCAGGCGTTAGATAAAATAATTCATCTACTGAATTCATCAGTTAATCAATAGATTTTTGCGGTATATAACATTGTGAAAAACTCACAATTAAAGTACTAAGGAATGAGGGAATTGGGAAGCTACTTTTAGCAGAGGCGAAAGAAAAAACACTGAGGCAGATTTTTCTGTTTCTAAAATAAACACCCATAGAAAAATGAGTCAACAGCGTATAGACCTTATCTTAGAAATGCTCGATAAGAATCCATCTGATTCCTATTTACGCTATGCCATTGCCATGGAATATCTAGCTATTGGAGAAAAGGACGTAGCCTTAAAAGAATTAGAAACTGTGCTGAAAAAGGATAAAAGCCATGTGGCAAGCTATCCGGTACTCGGCAGTCTCTATGAAGGAAAAGGCAAAGTAGATAAGGCCATTGAAACGTATCAGACAGGGATGGAGATCGCCTTGAAAAAGAATGACACGAAGGTCATTGGAGCATTGACTGAAGCATTGCTCATCTTGAATGTCCATAATGACCAACCTTACTGATTTCGTGTCAGGCGCTGAAGAACAGCCTTCAGAACCCCATTCTATCTTTCATTCAAGGATATGGACACCTTGGTTGACCATACTCTGGGCGGGTATCATTTTCTTTTTATTCTCTATTTCCCAACTCATAGGCACTATTGTCGCTGCTCTCAGAGTGATGGAGCCCTCTCAGGTCAAAGAGATTTTCCTAGGAGGTGATGAAACCCAGCTTGAACGAGCGCTCTATGAATTAGATCTTCTTTGGCCAGCAGCCATGACAAGCGCTGTTATTGGAACACTTCTCATCTTACTCATCATACGGATGAAGAAAGGACTGAGCATTCGTGATTATCTTAATCTGCGCGGTGTAAAGCCGGCAGTTTGGGGAATGTGGATTGGCATCACCATTCTCGTGGGAGCAGCAATAGAGTATATGGTCGCATTGGATCCTGAATTTCAGACTCCTTTCATGAAAGATGTGGTAGAGAACACTGGGAATCTCCCTATGTTAGTCATCGCTGTAGGCATCTTGGCTCCCATTTTTGAAGAAGTCTTCTTTCGAGGGTTTGTGTTCAAGGGACTGGAGCGCAGCTTCTTAGGAGCCCATGGAACCATTTGGCTCACTTCAATTGTATTCGCTCTCATTCACTTGCAGTATAGCTGGCAGGTGATGCTGTTGATTATCCCAATGGGATTATTGCTGGGGTATAGTAGACATTACAGCGGGAGCTTGATTGTTCCCATAGTGATTCACGTAGCGAACAACACAGTGGCCATTTTCTTGACCTTAAACGAAATTCACAAAGGGGTTAGTTTCTGACGAAAGAGAACTTCTCAGGCTCTATTAATCCTTCCTTCACCGCATATAGCACAGCGCCAGCAGTATTGTTGGCTCCTATCTTATTCAAGATATTCTTACGATGTGTATTTACCGTATGACCGCTTAAGAAGAGCATATCAGCAATTTCAGTATTCGTATGACCCACTGCGATAAAGCGCAAAATCTCTGATTCCCGATCGGTCAACAGAATAGGAGAACAATCAAATTCTATATCGTCCAACTCAGTCAGGCTCACATTCTGCAGGTCCATCATGCGGAGAATTTCTCCACAGAAGAACACTTTTCGCTTGCTAGCTTGAAGTATGGAATCCTTAATTTCTTGAATGGAACAGTCTTTCTTCACATAAGCCGTGATTCCCATCTTCAAAGCGCTCAGAATCGTATTCGAAGATTGTATGGGTGTAATCGCAACAATCTGAGACTGTGGAAACCTCTCCTTAATACGTTGAATAGACTCCAGACCAAAATTATCAGCAGAGAAATCGAGTAGAATAACGTCAGGAGTTGTCTTGGAAGCTAGTAATTCACTGCTACGCTGGAACACCTCTACCTTCTCTACCTCAGGCATACTCAAAGCTAATGCCCTGAGACCCAATACATTCAGCTCGTTATTATCTCCTATTGCTAAAAACATCCTTCACCGCTTTATTTAGAACAAATATAAATAAGCTGGATCAATGAAAGTCTTGAAGAAGGGAGGAGTCATGAACAAATCTTGTCGATATCTATGACAAGGCCCTGTATGCCCAGTATAGTCTGAGGAAAGACAGCCAAGGCTTCCTGATATAGGGCATCTAATTCTGTATAACGCGCTGAATAGTGCCCTAAAAGTAGATGCTTTACACCAGCTTCCTTTGCGATACTTGCCGCTTGAGCAGCAGTGCTGTGCATGGTCTTCTTGGCTCTCGCCTTTTCTGCTTCCATAAAGGTAGATTCATGGTAAAGAAGAGAGCATCCCTCAATTCGCTTAGCCAAAGCCGGCATATAGCCAGTATCACTGCAATAGGCATAACTTAACGATAGACTTGGGTCCTTGGTGAGGGTTTTGTTGGAAATCACAGAACCATCGTCCTTGATAAAATCAGCGCCAAGGGTAATGTCTACACGCTCCTTTATGGGGACATCATACTGCTCTAATATAGCCTTGATAAGCCTGCGAGGTTTCGGTTTTTCCCTGAAATAGAAACCAGTAGTAGGAATGCGATGCTTAAGGGGTAAAGTGCTGATTTCTAGTTTAACACTATCATATATGACTTCACTTTTCTTGGAATCTGTGACGCTATACTGAACAGGGAACTGAAACATTGAGCTAGAAAAGCGGCTGTGGGATTCCACCATTTCTTGCAACGGCTCAGGTCCCATGATGTGAATCTCCTTTTTTCTTCCTAAGAGATTCATTGTAGATAAAAGCCCTACCAATCCTAAGTAATGATCCCCATGCATGTGGGATATTAGGATGTGTGAAATAGATTGAATCTTCACATGTTCTTGACGAAGTCTAAGCTGGGTGCCTTCACCACAATCGATTAGGAAAAGTCCATCAGGAGTTTCAAGTATTTGAGCACTCGGATTCCTTTTTTTGGCTGGTAAAGCAGAGCCACAACCCAGTATGGTCAGTTTCAATGCCAAGGAAAATAAAGTTTAAGATGAACTTAGTTCTTATCGTAGATCATTCGCTTAGTAATCACTCCTGCAGAGGTTTCCAGCGCATATAGATAGATTCCAGACTCAAGACTTGAAGGCTCATATGTAAAGACGTTATCTCCTTTCTTTCCTTCAATCATCTTCACCTCGACCACTTGGCCAAGGAGATCCATTATTTTGATTTTCACTGATTCAGTGCGAGTTAACGTAAATGGAATGACCGTGCTTTTTTTGAATGGATTCGGCTGATTCTGAACTAAGCTTGTTTTAGTGACCGCTAATTCTTCAATTCCTACAGCTGTTTCAGAAACCACAATCCTGTATCCTTCGAATGTAATAGGATAAGAAATAGGCGCGCCAAAGATCTGAAGGTGCACAACCAATTCAATAGATATTATAAAGGTCCCTAATTCAGAAGGTGTTCCAGAAATAAGAGCACATCCGCCAACTCCTGAAAGGAAAGTACACGAAGCGCTGGTTTGTGAATTACAATCGTATGCAAGACCCAGAGGGAGACCGTTCACAGCAGTAACAGAACCAGAGTCTATGGGCAGTGGCGGCAAGCTGAAGCCAGGCACTTGACTCGCATTAGTCGGAACTTTAAGGTCAATTTGAACGAAATAAGGATCATTCAAGATAGCAAGAGGAAAATTAGCGGTAGTGTCAGGCCAAACGCCATATACTGAATCCGTATAAAAAGGATCTGGAGTACACTGTGATGAAGCAGTGATAGCAAATCCAATTGAAAGAATGACGAATAGTAATAATCTCCTCATAGTATGGGTGTTATAACGTTTTTATTCAGCTTCTAAATCCTTGCTCACTTGCTCCATATACAAGAGGTCCTCTGCCTCAGAAAGGGTGTGGGTGATATTCAGTACAGTATCAAGCTGGGAAATAGTGACAAGCTTAGCTACTGCTGGTTCTAGACCAGTAAGTATGAATATGCCGTTCACTCCTTTGCAAAGCCTGTTAGCCACCAAGATAGCGCTTAATCCTGAGGAATCGCAATAGCGGGTCCCTTTTAGATCGATAATGATATTCTTCACCCCATCCTGGTTCAATTGAACTAATTCTGCCTTCAATTCAGGCGAGTGCTGAGCATCCAGCTTTTCCAGCTTAGAGGATACTCTAGTGTACTTTTCCTTATTTTCAACTTCAAACTTCATGCTCCTTGCGTGTTTAAAAACAAAGTTACGTAAATTTAGTTCCTATGCATCTGCTGCGCCAGTAGGAAAATCACAGCCATACGCACCGCAACGCCATTCTCTACTTGGTCTAGGATCACTGACTGTTCAGAATCGGCAACTTCAGTAGTTATCTCCACTCCTCTGTTAATAGGACCAGGATGTAAGATTACAAGCTCCTTATTGAGGGTAGAAAGGCGTTCTTTATTGAGCTGAAAACGCAATGCATAATCCCTTAACGAAGGGAAGTGAGCATCGGTCTGACGCTCGAGTTGAATGCGCAACATGTTCACCGCATCACACCAGACCAAAGTCTCTTGAAGATCGTGTGACACCTCTACTCCCATGCTCTTTATATATTTAGGAATCAATGTTGTAGGCCCACATACTTTAACTTTAGCTCCAAGCTTAATTAAGCAATGAATATTAGAGATGGCCACGCGACTATGGGTGATATCTCCCACGATTGCAATCTTTTTTCCTACTAAATCACCGAGTCTCTCTTGAAGGGAAAAAGCATCGAGTAGCGCTTGGGTTGGATGCTCATGTGTACCATCTCCAGCATTAATCACTTTACTTTTCACATGCTCTGATAAAAAGCGAGCAGCTCCTGGTTCTGAATGTCTAATCACCACCATATCCACCTTCATGGCGAGGATATTATTCACTGTATCTATAAGAGTCTCGCCCTTTTTAACCGATGAAGATGCGGCTGAAAAATTAACAACATCAGCTGAAAGTCTTTTTTGTGCCAATTCAAAGGAAAGCCTTGTTCTCGTAGAATTCTCGAAGAAGACATTAGCGATTGTAATGTCTCTAAGTGTTGGGACTTTCTTGATGGGACGATTAATAATCTCCTTAAAATGAGCGGCCCATTCCATGATAATCTCGATATCACTTGTTGGCAAATCGCGTATCCCTATGAGATGTTCAGCTTGTAACCGCTTCATGTATCGAGGTTCTTATCATAGAGAATAGCTTCCTTGAATCCTTTTTCATACCATTTCACATCCACATGCTGTGAAGCGATAGAATCAACACGTTTTCCAGTATACGTAGGTTCTATGGGCAATTGACGGGAGAAACGCCTGTCAATAAGCACCATAAGTTCTACATGAGCAGGCCTTCCAAGACTCATCAATGCATCCATTGCTGCTCGTATAGTGCGACCAGTAAAAAGTACATCATCAACTAGAACAATGTTTTTCCCCTCAACTGCAAAATCAAGTTCAGTGCTGAATGCTTGTAAGGGCTTCCCTCTTCTTCCAAAGTCATCTCTGAAAAAGGTGACATCTAAGAGCCCATGAAGGGGGTCAATACCGGGACGGAGTATCTTGATTTTCTCTATTAAGGCTTTGGAAAAAAGTGCTCCGGTGCGCTGTATGCCAATGATGGCAGAGTCTTCAAACCCTCCATGAACTTCGATCAACTGAATGGCCAACCTGTTTAAGGTCAGATCTAGTTGTTTCCCATTTAACAAAGTCAAGGGTTTCATCGGACGCAAATATAGCGCATAGGAATACGTAAAAGGCAGATCCGCTTGGATCAATAATCACGTAACTCTATTAGCGTCTGTTCTAACCGCGAAGAAGCTAGGAACTGATTTTCTAATTCTGCGGAGAAAGGAACAGGTGTATCCATACTGCCCAACCTCCGCACAGGCGCATCTAGCTCTTGGAAACACAGTTCAGAAATCCTCGCTGCGATATCAGCACCTATGCCACCGAAGAGCGTGTCTTCATGCAGCACAAGCACCTTCCCTGTCTTACGTGAAGCTGTAAAAATACGTTCCCAATCTAGCGGAGCAAGAGTTCTAAGATCCAAAATCTCCAAATCAATTCCAGTAGTTTCCTTAGCCGCCAATGCCCAATGCACACCCATTCCGTATGTAATCACTGTTATCTCCTCTCCTTCACTTACTAAGGCCGCTTCACCAATTGGAATAGTGTAATATCCTTCTGGCACTTCTTGGCTCAAGCTTCTGTATAGGGCTTTATGCTCAAAATACATGACTGGATCGGGATCCTCGATACTAGCGCAAATCAGTCCTTTTGCATCGGCAGGAAAAGCTGGATACACGACTTTCAGCCCGGGAACATGCGTAAACCATGCTTCATTACTCTGACTATGGAAAGGCCCTGCTGCCACACCTGCACCGGTCGGCATGCGCACGGTCACGTTGGCGTTCTGCCCCCAACGGTAATGTGTTTTAGCTAAATTATTGACGATCTGAGAGAAGCCTTCGCTCACAAAATCAGCGAATTGCATCTCCACCATAGACCTCATCCCAGCTATGGAAAGGCCTAATCCTGTTCCTATTATAGCTGCTTCGCACAGTGGAGTATTGCGCACTCTGTCTTTTCCAAATTGCTCAACGAATCCATCGGTAATCTTAAACACTCCACCATATTCAGCGATGTCTTGACCCATAAGAATCAAGTCATCATGCTTTATCATGGCTTCTCGAAGGCCATCAGAAATGGCGTCTATCAATCTCTTTTCACTGCTTCCACCTTTAGGAGCAGTAGCGGCTGGAGCCTTTGAAGCTGAATACACATCTCCAAATTCTATGGCAGGATCTACAATCAACTCAGGAGCCTCGAAACCTATCTTCAGCTCTGAATCTATGAGCTTCTTCAACTCCACTCTTATAGCTTCGACATCCGTAATCTTGAGTACATTTTCTTTGACCAAGAAGTTCTCCATGTTCTTGACTGGATCTTTCTTTTCCCATTCGGTAAAAAGTTCTTGAGGTACATATTTAGTACCGGACGCTTCTTCATGACCTCGCATGCGGAAGGTGATGCACTCCACTAAGACAGGCCGAGGATTCTTACGCACATCTTCGATTACCGCTTGAAGCTTCGTGTATACTTCAATCACATTGTTTCCTGCTACTTGAATGGCCTCCATCCCATATCCTGGGCCTTTGTCAATGAATTGCTTGAAGCGGAACTGCTCGTTAGATGGAGTAGAAAGTCCGTATCCATTATTCTCTATGATGAAGAGAACGGGTAAATCCCAGACCGCAGCTACATTAAGCGATTCATGAAAATCACCTTGACTGGATCCACCGTCTCCAGAGAATACTGCCGTGACTTTACCTGAACCTTTGAGTTTCTGTGCCAATGCTATCCCATCAGCCACTCCAAGTTGAGGGCCTAAGTGAGAGATCATACCTACGATGTGAAATTCTTGAGTCCCGAAGTGGAAACTACGGTCTCTTCCTTTGGTAAAACCGCTTGCTTTTCCTTGCCATTGGGCAAATAGACGGCTCAATGGAATCTCTCTACCAGTGAATACCCCAAGATTACGGTGCATAGGAAGGATGTATTCATCCGATTCCATGGCTAATGTCAATCCCACCGATATGGCTTCTTGACCTATCCCGCTAAACCACTTAGAAATACGCCCTTGACGCAAAAGAATGAGCATCTTCTCCTCAATCATGCGAGGATAAAGCACTCCTTTATATAAGGCAATAAGTTTTTCGTCAGTGAGGCCTTTTCTCGCGTAGGTGGTCTGCAGGCCTTCGGTGATGTCGAGCATGATATGTTACGCCAATAGTTTCTTAACCAAGTCGGCCGCTTCTTGCAGCATTACTGCTGAATGCACTTTAAGGCCGCTTTCATCAATGAGTTTTTTCGCTTCTTCAGCATTGGTACCTTGAAGACGCACGATGATGGGAACTTTTATGTCGCCAATGTTATTGTAGGCATCCACAACTCCTTGAGCAACACGATCACAACGAACGATTCCTCCGAATATATTGACCAAAATACATTTTACAGAAGAATCTTTCAGAATCATACGGAAGGCTGTCTCCACACGCTTCGCATCAGCTGTTCCTCCTACATCCAAGAAATTAGCCGGCTTTCCTCCTGAGAGTTGGATGATGTCCATGGTCGCCATGGCAAGACCAGCTCCATTGACCATACAACCAACGTTTCCTTCTAATTTCACGTAGTTCAGCCCTACCTCATCAGCTTCCACTTCAGCGGGATCTTCTTCAGACTTATCACGCATAGCAAGATAATCTGGGTGGCGATATAATGCGTTTCCATCCAAGCTCACTTTTGCATCAACTGCGATGATCTTATCATCTGATGTCTTGAGTACAGGATTGATTTCAAAAAGAGTCGCATCACATCCCTGATACGCCTTAAATAAGGCCGTAACAAATTTGGTCATCTCCTTAAATGCTTGACCGCTTAGACCAAGATTGAAGGCCACTCTGCGCGCTTGAAAAGGCATAAGACCTACTGCAGGGTCAATAACTTCTTTATGAATAAGATGAGGCGTTTTCTCAGCGACTTCTTCAATGTTCATTCCACCTTCAGTGGAATACATGATGACCACAGAACCGCTTGAACGATCAAGGAGGACTGACATGTAAAATTCATTAGGCTCACTTGCTCCAGGATAGTAGACGTCTTGGGCTATGAGCACCTTATTTACCATCTTCCCTTTCTCACTTGTCTGAGCTGTTACTAAGTGACCACCAAGGATGCCTTTAGCTTTCTCAGCGACAAAGTCAATCCCTTTTGCAATGACGACACCATGAGAACCCGTCTCGGTTACGGTACCTTTTCCGCGTCCACCTGCGTGGATTTGAGCCTTAACTACGAACCATTCAGTACCCGTAGCTTTATTCAACTCTTTGGCTTGGGCCACAGCTTCTTCAGGACTAGATGCCACACGTCCCTGCTGGATGGCGACTCCAAAACTCTCTAAGATCGATTTACCTTGATACTCGTGAATGTTCATGCTTTTTTTGTTCTTTTTCGGGGTGCGAAGATACCATAATGGATGTGGATTCAAGATCGAGCGATCCAAGATTCCAGAATTTTATGAAGAGGCCAGTTTAGTTGGTAATGCTGTGCACTCTCATCGCGACACCATTTTTGCTTTTTACCATTCCTTACCTGAGCGGTACACTGTCCCTTTAAACAAAGCCACTAGCTCCCCTTTCTGATTCTTCACGGGGATATCATAAATAGCAATCTTGTTCTTCAAGCTCAATTCTCTGGCTTCAGCAGTCAGCACATCGCCAGGGAACACAGGGTTAGTATGCGAAATACCAGTCTCAATACTCATGGACTTGATGCCTTGACTATTACATGCAAAAGCCAATGCACTATCAGCAAATGAATAGGTGATTCCACCATGAGTCACTCCGAATCCATTACACATCTCCGCCCTCACAGTCATTTTTAAGGTGCAATGCCCCTCTCCTAACTCCATGATTTCAATACCCAGCCACTGACTGAAGGTATCCTTGCTCATCATCTCATCTACTATGCTCTTAGGCTCTCTCATGTTCCTGTATAGGTAGGTTTGCGTTTTTCAAGAAACGCTGCTACACCTTCTTTATGATCATTAGAATTTGCCGCTTCTATTTGCATTTCCTTTTCAGCCATCATTTGCTGCCAGATACTTTGATCACTAGCACTATTCAGTAGCTTTTTTGTAAGCCCTATAGCCTTTGTAGGACGTGCAGCCAATCTCTCAGCCATGGTGCGTGACGCATCATTCTCTCCTTCTTCAGTGACCGCATAGATCATTCCCATGGCTACTGCATCGGCAGCACTCACTTTATCTCCAGTGAACATAAGTGCTGTCGCTCTTTGCATTCCTACAAGTCTTGGCAAAGTGAAGGTTCCTCCACTGTCAGGCACCAGGCCTATGTTGCTGAAGGATTGAATGAAATTAGCATGAGGTAGCGCGTATGTAATGTCACAGGCTAGGGCAATATTGGCCCCCGCTCCTGCTGCTACACCATTGACCAAGCATATCACAGGTTTCTCTATTTCTCTGATTAAGGTAATGATGGGATTATAGGTCTCATCTACAATGGTTCCTATACCCGGCCCATCCTCAGCTATAGCTTCATCCAAGTCTTGTCCCGCACAGAACCCTCTTCCCTCTCCTGTCAGGTGAATTGCTCTTACATGACTATCATCTCTAGCATCTTCAAGAGCACTTCGCAACTCTCGGCCCATAGGAATAGTGAAGCTGTTCAATTTATCAGCACGGGAAAGCTGAATCCATGCGACTCCGTTCTCTACTTTTTTCTTGATGTGATCCATAAGTCTATTTGAACTTGAAAATTAAGGAATCTATATGGAGGTCAGCGATAGCAAATGTTCTTTCACACTAGATTCCCAATCAGATTTGAGAATACTAAGGACGATACTATCCCTCCTGCCTTCGGGCGCTGCACAGTTGCTTCTGAGAATTCCCTCCTCGATACAACCAATAGCCTTCATAGCGGTTATACTCCGGCTATTCTTAGCATCGGCCCTGAATTCCACACGTTTCATGTTCCGTTCTTCAAAGGCGAATTGGAGCATGAGGAGTTTACAATGTCTGTTAAGTCCGCTTCGTTGGAATTCCTTTCCGTACCAGGTATATCCTATCTGTGCGGTCTCATGATGTTCTTGAATGTCATAGAATCGCGTGCTTCCAGCGTAGCGTTGAGTTAGTTTGTCAAAGACAATAAAAGGATAGCTATCCTCTTTTTCCTTGGTCTCCAGAGCTTTCTTGATGTAGTTTTTCAAGTTCTCTTCTCCTCCTGCTTGTACTAAGGAATACTTCCAAAGTTCAGGTTCATTCAAGGAAAATGGAAGTAGGTGTTCTAGGTCCGATTCCAGCAGTGGGCGAAGGAGGGTTCGGTTATTCTGTAAAATAATCTCTTGGTTAGTCATCATTTTAATTTCATTTGAAATTCTTAATCAATCACAACATCCAATAATAACAGCACAACACTCCTTAATCTGATCATTTGATATAATGAGTGGTGGCTGTAATCTGAAGCTCTTAGGATCCGATAGAAACCAGAAGGTAATGACACCTCTTTCAAGGCAGGACTTCACGATGCGTTGAACTGTTTCTGGCGAATCAAATTCCACGGCCATCATCAGTCCTTTTCTTCTTACTTCCTTGATGTTTTTATGCTTTAGTAGCATCTCGAAAAGCATTCCTTTTTCCTCCACTTCATCTATAATCCCATCATCAACTAAAGCTGTGATGTTAGCAAAGGCGGCTGCACAATTTACGGGATGCCCCCCGAAAGTGGTGATGTGCCCCAGCATAGGAGAATGCGTCCACAGATGCATGAGTTTCTTGCTCGCGATAAACGCGCCAATTGGCATTCCGCCACCCAAAGCCTTTGCAATACATAGAATATCAGGAACGACTCCATATTGCTCGAAGGCAAACAGAGATCCCGTCCTTCCCATACCGGTCTGAATCTCATCGAAAATCAACAAGGCGCCCACCTCAGTGCAGCGTATGCGCAACGCATCCAGATATCCGATATCAGGAAGTCGCACACCCGCATCGCCTTGAATAGGCTCTATTATCACTGCGGCTGTGTTTTCATCAATGAGATCTATGTCCTCAGAATGATTGAATCGCATGAAACTCACTCCCGGAAGTAATGGCCTCACATGGAATTTCTTTTGCTCATTTCCTGTGACGCTTAACGCTCCATGGGTACTTCCATGGTACGAGCGATGGCAGGCCACAAAATTCACTCTGCCCGTGGCACGCTTAGCTAGTTTCATTGCAGCCTCTATACTTTCAGCACCTGAATTCACGAAATAGGAACAATCCAAATTTGCAGGAAGAAGCTCGGCAAGTTTCTCTGCCAGTTGTACTTGAGGAGCTTGAATGAATTCTCCATAGGGCATTACGTGCAGGTATTTCTCTAGCTGATCTTGTATCGCCTGAATCACTTTAGGGTGGCGGTGTCCAAGATTGCATACTGCTATCCCTGCTACCATATCAGTGTAGCGTTTACCTTTTTTATCCCAGATAAAGATACCCTCTGCCCTTTCTACTTCTATGGCCAAAGGGTAAGGTGAAGTGGGCGCAAGATGATCGTAAAAGGCCTGTTTCATTTCTGAGTACTCTGATGTCATTATGGATTCAGTTTTTCATTGTTCTTGTGACGGTCAGAATCACGTTGGGTTTTCTTCTCAAAGTTCTTCTCTAGTGCTGAGCTCATGTCTACTCCGGTCTGATTGGCAATGCAAAGCAGAACCCAGAGTATATCAGCCAATTCATCCCCTAAATCTGATTTCTCTTCTCCTTTCTTAAAGGACTGTTCCCCAAATGTTCGGGACATGATGCGGGCTAATTCTCCTACTTCTTCAGTGAGGATAGCCATGTTTGTGAGTTCATTGAAATAGCGTTGACCATACTGCTTTATCCAATCATCTATTCGGGCTTGTGCTTGCTTAATCTCCATGTTCTTGCTCTTAGAAGCCCCAAAGCTAATATTCATGGCAATCCGATAACGAGTGCCTCAGACCTAAGCACGCCCACGCTCTATCAATGAACCCACTATACGACCTCTCATTGATCAAATTCAAGAGAGCTAAAAAAGCAACCCAAGGCATAGACTAAGTGCAGGTAGAACACAACATAGTTTCTAATCTTTATTCAAGCTATCAATGATGATGGTCACTGGACCATCATTTACCAAGCTGACCTTCATGTCGGCTCCGAAGGAACCCGATTGAATAGCTTTTCCAAGACCTTTTGCACATTCTTCTTTGAACTTTTCGTAGAGCGGAATTGCTTTTTCGGGCCGTGCAGCTTGGATGAACGAAGGTCGATTTCCTTTCTTGGTAGTTGCATATAAGGTGAATTGAGAAACGACAAGTAGTTCACCTTTCAAGTCTTTTACTGACAAGTTCATCTTACCATCTTCATCTGAGAAGACCCGCATATCTAGAAGTTTCTTCACAGTCCATTGAAGGTCTTCCTCTGTATCAATATCATGGATTCCTAGCAAAACAATCAAGCCTTGCGAAATCTTTCCATGTACTTTTCCTTTTATGCTGACACTGGCCTCTGATACCCTTTGAAGAACTGCTTTCATACATATATGTCTTTTCTATATGGTCCTTCTTCTCCACGATAAATACTTAAATAACTGGCATATCTACTCTCCGCGATTTTCCCTTGGCCCAAGGCTTTCAATACTGCACAGCCTGGCTCAATAATATGCTGACAGTCATTGAATTTGCATTCCGGAAGTAATTCCCGCATCTCCAGAAAGTAGTGACTGAGTTCTTTGGGCTCTACTTCCACTACCCCAAATCCCTTGATTCCAGGGGTATCTACAATGAATCCTCCATCAGCAAGCGGATACATCTGAGCAAAGGTGGTCGTGTGTTTTCCTTTATTGAAAGAAGAGGACACCTCAGCTGTTTTAAGATCCAATCCCGGTTGTAGGATATTGGCCAACGTAGATTTTCCCACTCCCGAATGCCCACTGAGCAAGCTCACCTTATTCTTGAATAGCGCTATCAATTCCTTGGGCACATCTTCAAGTAGACTTGCGCTCATGCAGGTATATCCAAGGCCACGGTATAGAACAATTAAGTCTTCAAGCCTTTGCATGTCATGCTCATCTAGCACATCTATTTTATTGAAGACGAGAACACTGGGAATGTGATAGGATTCTGCCGAAACGAGCACTCTATCCATGAAACCACAGCTCGTATTTGGGCTTTTTAATGTGATGAGAAGGATCAGTTGATCGACATTCGCAGCGATTATGTGTGACTCTTTACTGAGATTGGTCGCCTTTCTTATAAGGTGATTATCTCTTGTATGTATGTTAGTTATGACATATTCCCCTTCTACTTCATCTACATCTACATGATCACCCACCGCCACAGGATTCGTGCTGCGATAGCCTTTCAAGCGTAATTTTCCTCGTGCACGGCAGTCTTGTACCTCTCCATTTTCAAGAAGAACTTCATAATTACTACCCGTTGATTTCAGGACACGGCCATTCATAAATTCATCAAATCTGATCTGCGTTCGTTCGCGGCTGAAAGTATTAAATTTGGACGCGACTAGCACATGTCTATCAAAGTAGAACATATCTCTAAAGTCTATGGCAAGCAATATGCCTTGGATGACGTAAGTATGGAAATAGGCAGCGGAGAGATTGTGGGCTTCCTTGGGCCTAACGGAGCGGGAAAGTCTACGCTCATGAAAATCCTCACTACGTATATTCAACCCAGTTCAGGTGAGGCTTGGATTTGTGGGCATCACGTGGTAGATGCAGGTATGGAAGTGCGTAAAATGGTGGGGTATCTCCCAGAGCACAATCCGCTCTATCTTGAAATGTATGTTAGGGAATATCTGGAGTTAGTCGCAGGGCTTCATGGATTGAGGAATAACAAGGCTCGTATTGCAGAGATCATAGACCGCGTTGGTCTTGAAGTGGAGGCACACAAGCGCATAGGCGCTTTATCCAAAGGCTATAGACAACGTGTAGGACTTGCCCAAGCATTGATCCATGACCCGGCCGTACTTATCCTTGATGAGCCTACATCAGGACTAGATCCTAATCAATTAGTGGATATAAGGAATGTGATTAAGCAGCTTGGTAAAGAGAAGACGGTCATGCTCAGCACACACATCATGCAAGAAGTAGAAGCCATCTGTGATCGTGTAATCATAATTAATAAAGGAAGGTTGGTTACAGATAAAGGAGCTAAAAACTTGGTATCGGATAAAGGAGAGATTCAGGTATTGACCGTTGAATTTGGGTCCAACGTCCTAACAGCAGACTTGCAGCAGATAGAAGGTGTGGAGCTCGTTAACCATCTTCAAGGAAATATTTTCGAGCTGAATAGCGCTGTGGGAGCTGATATAAGAAAGACCATCTTCGATTGGGCAGTAGCTCAAGGAATTCCCCTGCTTTCTCAACAGGTTAAAAAGAAGAACCTAGAAGATGTCTTCAAGGAACTGACGAAGTCCAAGAAATAGGCTCAAATCTTATTGTGTGAAAAAAAATAAAGCCAACATGTCAAATTTCTTTTCCTGTTGATTGATAATCCTAGTTTTGTTGCCAATCTAATCAAGACCCTGAATTTCTATGTATCTATTTACTTCTGAATCTGTATCTGAAGGCCATCCAGACAAGATTGCCGATCAAATCTCCGATGCCCTCATCGATAATTTCCTAGCCTTTGACCCACAAAGTAAAGTAGCCTGTGAGACTCTGGTTACTACAGGTCAAGTCATATTAGCCGGAGAAGTAAAGTCCAAAGCTTATCTTGATGTTCAAGAAATCGCACGAAAGGTAATTGAGCGCATAGGTTACACCAAAAGCGAATACATGTTCGAATCTAAAAGCTGCGGAGTATTGAGCGCTATTCATGAGCAGAGCCCTGATATCAATCAAGGTGTGGATCGTAAGAAGAAGGAAGAGCAAGGAGCTGGTGACCAAGGAATGATGTTCGGTTATGCCAGCAATGAGACGGAATCCTACATGCCATTGGCCTTGGACATCTCTCATAAGATTCTTATCGAGCTAGCTGCATTGCGCAGAGATAACAAACAGATCACATACCTCAGACCTGATGCTAAGTCACAGGTCACATTGGAGTATGATGACACTAACAAGCCTGTGCGCATAGATGCCATCGTGATCTCTACACAACATGATGATTTCGTAAAGCCGAAAGACGGTACAAAAGCTGCCAAGAAAAAAGCAGAGACCGAGATGCTGGCGAAGATCAACAAGGACATGAAAGAGCTACTTATTCCTCGTGTTCAGAAGAAATACCCGAGGTATAAAGGTCTATTCAATAACAAGATCAAGTATCACATCAACCCTACTGGGGTATTCGTAATTGGTGGTCCACACGGAGACACGGGATTGACTGGAAGGAAGATTATAGTAGACACATACGGAGGAAAAGGTGCTCACGGGGGTGGAGCTTTTAGTGGAAAAGATCCTAGCAAGGTAGATAGAAGTGCCGCTTATGCCACACGTCATATTGCAAAAAACTTAGTTGCGGCTGGGCTTTGTGATGAAATTCTAGTTCAAGTATCTTATGCCATAGGAGTTGCAGAACCTACTTCTATCAACGTTGACACCTATGGAACAGCCAAGGTGAAGATGAGCGATGGAGAGATAGCTAAGAAAGTAGCAGCGTTATTCGATATGCGTCCTTACTTCATAGAGACCCGATTGAAGCTTCGCAATCCCATCTATAGCGAGACTGCGGCTTATGGCCATATGGGGAGGGAGCCTCAGACCAAAGTAAAGACCTTCAAATCCCCTGATGGGAAGGTTATCAAGAAGAAGGTGGAGCTCTTTACTTGGGAGAAGCTAGATTACGTGGACAAGGTGAAGCAAGCTTTCAAGCTCTGACCTTTAGCTGCTTATTCCTCTAGATTTCTTTTTGGAAATAATTCAAGTAATTTCTTGCAAATAGGGGAAATATCCATTTCTTTTCACCCATAATCGGGCTTCATTCTACTAGGCTATTCTAGCAATCATAAGCCTGTCGGGTAAATTAGTATGAATAAATCAGTCTCTGAGAAAGTCTCAATAGGCACTCTTCTTGTAAGCATCAGAATTGTATTTGGAGACA
>CALFHF010000246.1 GCA_937875855.1 uncultured Flavobacteriales bacterium | reverse complement strand
GCTATGCTTACAGTCAATTCTTGGTCACATAATAGGATTACATCTCCTGAGCCTGAAATGCTGACATCAGCGGTCTCTACCAGAAGTCCTTCAGCTTGAAAATCGCCTGAACCTGCACTGTTGATGTCCAGAGAAGTAGCGCTACCGCTCCGAGTGATACCTCCATATCGGGCTAAGCTTGCATCCGAAATTTTTGCAATTTTTCACATTATCAGAACCATGTATATCTCCGCTTCTAGCTAGGTTGAGTTGAAGTTCAATTCGGCTAACTCATCTTTAGTCTTTCCATCACGTGTGCCAGGTTCTACAGGACGGACGGAGTACCCTTTGATTCTGAGCATTTTATACACCCCATCTTTACCAGTAAGATACGCTGCACCTGAGCCCATAAACATTACCGACATGTGCATAAGGCTGTCCATTACACGCACAAAATTCTTACTTGCGTTTTATAAGAAGGTACTTCGTAAATGAAGTAGGATTGACCAAGATGGAGAGAGAATCCAAAAGATCCAAGTTCCCTGTGCGATACGAAGCTTCAATATCTGCTAAAGCTATTGCTCGATCCTGATAATACAGACTGCCAGGCTTATAAGGATTCTTGGCCATTTCTTTTTTGGGCTTTATGCATCATTTCCATAGACTCATAGAAAGTTTCTAGCCCGATGGTTTTCTTGCCCACTTTCTTTGCACGCTAATAGATTTACGGATCGAGCTAAGTGTATTCCTCGAAATTTCTAGGGGGATCATAAAAACAGAAAAGCAATTGATTGATCATCTCCGGACTTCCTTTTAAAATTGCCTGTATTTGCTGATGCGTTCTTTTCTCAAAGGAGATCCTTCCTTGGACATCATTCCAAGAGCTACCATTTCCCATGCGCGCATTGAACTTATTACCAGAAGAACGTAACGCTTGGGACATAAAATCGCCACCTAATACTTCATCAAGCCAACGTTCTGTATCCATCTCTAAGGCCACGCGGTCAGCACTGTTCAAAGCATTGAAAAAAGGCTCTCCAAGGTTGAAGGCCAATACTGCTCAGGGGCATGGTGCCATAGATGTGGAAGGGGTTCGGTAATCCGGGGCCACTGATTTTCCATAATAGTCCTTGGTATTTTTTCTGTGCCGTAAGTGTTCCCATGGAAAGGAAGAGAAAGGCGAGCTGCACGTAAGATACCCGGAGGGTAACAATCATCGTGACTAGGGCTTGATATCAGGACCCCAATATTCAGGCAATAGTTGGGAATGTACAAAGGCCTTGTAATGAGATGAAAAAAGGGCTGATTAAATCCCTTGAACCCTATGCCGACCATCATGGAGATAAGCGACTTCAGGTAGCTTTTTAGTGCTCTCAAAAATATCCTGGATCACTTTTAACTCTCCCCATAATTCAGCGACTTCTTGTTTGGGATCTAAGGCCATCAGCTTTTTGAATTTCGAATCAGTCAATTTACACGGAAAGGAGTGGAGGAAAATGGGTGTTTCTGACCTATCTCTAGCTTCAACACTAATCAAATAGATTTCTTCCATTAGTTCATCAGTCATGGCGAGGCAGCCTACACTCACACACTTTCCATGAATAAAAACATCACCCCCTAGGTTGTTCTTGTCTCCAAGAATTCGGTCAGACGTATTGGGATAATCAAGGCCAATACTCAGGTGATATAGACTCAGAGGATTGAATCTACTTATGGTATAAAAGCCTTCAGGAACTTGAAGATCTCCTTGCTTTCTTTTCGGGCCTTTTTTTCCTGAACTGCAACAGATGGTATAGGTTTTCAAATGACTGAACGTGCCGCCAGCTTTTGCGACCCAACATTCTAGTTCTCCTTCTTCTTTGAAAACTCTGAAATAGACTTGAAATGGAGTGGTGCCTAGACACTTTTCTTGCAGCAGACGAGCGACTTCAGTTCCGCAGCGATCATCCGCTTTCGAAACACGTTCATAGCCTAACTGAGTTTGTTTGAAGGAACTGGGTTCATGCTGAGACATTGCACAAAGGAAAGAAGTAAAGGAATTTATCCATCATCGAAGATTCTCCTCAGCAGATGAATGATGGAGGGATGCATGAGTTACGGTTTAATAAGAGTACTTATTTTAATGAAGGCTACTCTATTTTTAAGCCATATTTCTTCAGAAGTCCGACAAGATTGTCAGGAGCAAAACGCGCATTCCGAATCCTATTCGAATCAGGGTCGATGTTGAAATTTACTGCAGTTCTGAAATCTGTCTTAGTCAATATTGCTTGCTGGAAGATGGATTTATGAAGGTCACATCTATCAAAAGCTGCCTCACTTAAATCTGCCTCAGTGAAATCTACTTCTTCTAATGTGCATTCGTGGAAGATTGTTTTTTTTAAGGAAACTCCTTGGAAAGTGAAGAGGTTAAGATGACATTTCTTGAATTTGAATCCAAGTAAAAGGCTATTGCAAT
>CALFHF010000245.1 GCA_937875855.1 uncultured Flavobacteriales bacterium | reverse complement strand
CTTGTAGCCTTGGATGCAGTGAGGATTAAGCCCTTTCTAGTTACTACTGATGAACGGGGGAATTTTCTCTTTTCTAAATGGGCTCATCACATAGATTCTAAAGGTCCTAAGGGTTCAGTTGCCAGAAACAGATGGATAAAGGCATTCAAATACTACCTGTTTTTTGCCATTTGGATCATAGCCCCGCTGGTATTTGTCGTATTCTTGTTGTCCTATTTTTTGAGACTAAAAAAGATGGAAGAAGACAAGAGATATTACTCTTCCGTTGAACTAAGAAAAGCACTGTGAACGAGGTCTACATTAACCGCATTTCAAAATTTCTGCCGAACGAAGCCGTGGATAATGACACCATGGAACAACGTCTCGGTCTGATAGACGGCCGTACTTCCAAGGCCAAGCACATTGTGCTGCGTAATAACAAGATTAAAAATCGCTATTATGCAATAGATGCTCAAGGGAACATCACGCACAACAATGCACAGCTCACGAGAGAGGCTATAAGAGAGCTTTGTAAGGAAGAATTCAGTGAGAAGGATATTGAGCTTCTTTCCTGCGGTACATCAAGTCCTGATCAGATTCTTCCTTCCCATGCCGCTATGGTTCATGGATTTTTGAAAAACGGGAATTTGGAGATTAATTCTCCATCAGGCGCCTGTTGTACAGGAATGTCAGCCTTGAAATATGGTTTTCTAGCTATAAAAGCTGGTCAGGTGAACAATGCTGTCTGCACAGGTTCTGAGCGTACTTCCTCATGGATGAAGTCTCACATCTTCGAGCATGAAGTGCAGCAATTAAAAGAATTAGAGGACAATCCCATTCTTGCATTCAAGAAAGATTTCCTGCGCTGGATGCTCTCTGACGGAGCAGGAGCTATGCTCTTAGAGTCAACTCCCAAAGGAAAAACACCGTTGCGAATTGACTGGATGGAAGGCTATTCCTACGCTGATCAGGTAGAGGCGTGTATGTATGCAGGTGCTGAGAAAATGGAGAACGGAGAACTCAAGCCTTGGAGCGAATTCGCTTCGGACAGTTGGGGTGAGAATTCCCTTTTCGCTATGAAACAGGATGCGAAATTGCTCAATGAGCATATCACTCAGAAAGGGGTGGATACATTGAGATTAGCTTGTGAGAAACATAACATGGATCCTGAGAGCATAGATTATTACCTACCGCACATCTCTTCCTATTATTTCAAGGATAGGCTCTTTCAGCAAATGAAAGAACAAGGCTATGTGGTACCCGAAGAAAAATGGTTCACTAACTTGGATAAAGTGGGCAATATAGGCGCGGCTTCTATCTACGTCATGTTGGAAGAGTTAGTATCCAAGAACGTATTGAAGAAAGGAGATAAAGTCATGCTCCATGTACCTGAAAGCGCCAGATTCGCATATGCCTGCGCTTGCTTGACAGTCTGTTAATTATGGCGCATTCTGAATCCGTCATAGATCCTGCCCTGATACCTAAGCTTATACCACAGGCCTTTCCCATGATTATGGTGGATGACCTGTTGACCTATAGCAATGAATTAATCACCGCAGCTCTTACGGTGAAAGCTGAGAATATCTTCAGTCAAGCAGGGAGGTTAACTGCTCCGGGTGT
>CALFHF010000244.1 GCA_937875855.1 uncultured Flavobacteriales bacterium | reverse complement strand
ATTACTATCAGGTATTACCTTTCATCATAGGCGTAAGAATCTGATATTCAGCACTATGTTCTATGGAATGCTGATGTTTTCAGGTTCTATATATCTGCTCAGTACGCGATCTTTATTTAGTATAGGCGAACAATTTTCCATACTTGGTCCCGTGACACCTATTGGAGGGCTGATGCTTATCAGTTCATGGCTAATCTTGGCTTTTGGCCTGAAAAGCGAAGCATTGGATCACCCTTAAGATTACCTTTGAAGAAGATTAGAATGATGACTATTATGAAAAGCATTTATGCGCTCCTTTTCTTGACCTTCCTGGCACCTTTTTCAGTTCTTGGTCAATGCAATGCAGGAAACAACACCACAGCGAACTTATGTTCTAATGGAAGCCCAAAAGCCTTGATTACGCTTTTAGGCGGTGCCCCAGTGAACTCTGGCTCGTGGATTGACAATACTGGAGCAGCTTTTCCTGACACCTTTGACCCTTCTGCTGACGCGGCAGGAGTGTATCGTTATGTTGTTTTGGTGGATCCTATGGGAAACCCATGTGCTTTGAGCGATACCGCCTTTCTTACCATCACTATTAACACTGTACCTACTGCGACATTTACGATAAATGACAATGAAGGATGTGGCAGCCTTTCAGCCCAATTCACGAACACTACAGTCGCGCCAGGCTATACTACCTGTATCTGGAGCTTCGGTAACGGTGGGGCAAGTACAGCCTGTAACCCAATCCATAATTACATTCAGGAAGGACAATTTGATGTCACGTTGACCATTTCGAATGGAATAGGATGCCAAGCCGTAGTATCTGAGCTTTCAGCTATCACCGTGCTTGAAGCACCTGATGCAGGATTTTCCTTAGAAGAAAGTCCTATTTCATCTGCAACAGGACTTGGAAAGTTTATCAATGAATCAACTGGAGCTGACTATTATGAATGGGTTATTCCCATGGTAGGAAACTATGGAGATATGGACCCTTTAGTTCAATTTCCTCCCAAAGAAGCCTCCTATTTTGTATGTCTTGAGGCCACTGCAATGAACGGATGTGCCGATACCTATTGCGCTACTATATATGTGCGTGATGAGATTATCATCTATGTTCCAAGTGCATTCACAGCTGATAAAGACGGAATCAATGACATTTTTAGGCCAAAATTGACCTTTGACCCTCAGATCTATGAGTTCAAAGTTTTCGATCGATGGGGAAACATAGTTTTTGAGACCAATGAGCCGCTTCAAGGCTGGAATGGTAGCTCAAGCACAGGTCAGGTGTATTCACCAGACAGCTTCTATCCTTGGCATATTAAGGCCGTAAAGAATGGGGTCACAGTAGAGCGCAGGGGAGAAGTCCTTATGCTTCGCTAAGAGGTTTTCGGCTCATTCAAGACTACTGTATATATTTGGTCTCGAAACCTTAAACCTAAAGCAATGAAATTTGTTAAGATTCTGCTCTTTGCAGTAGCTCTTGTTCTTCTTTTAGTCTTCGTCTTAAGCATGATGGCGCCTAAAGAGTATAATGTCAGCAAGACTGTCGAGATAGACTCTCCTCGTTCCCTCGTATATAGTAATGTGAATAATTTGGCATCCCTAAATGAATGGGGCCCATGGAAAGAGACTGATTCCTTAATGACCACTGAGATTGTAGGGCAAGAAGGAGCTGTAGGTTCTTATTCTCATTGGAAAGGTACTGAGGCTGGAGAAGGAGAACAGAAACTAACCAATTTGATTGAAGACGAGCTCGTTGAAACGGAAATTCACTTCTTAAAGCCATTCAATTCTACTTCCTATGGATATATCAAACTTTCAGATGCTGAAGGCGGAAAAACCAATGTAGTATGGGGCTTTAAAGGCGAGCAGAACATGATTATGCGTGCGATAAGCATGCTTCCTGGAATGGACATGGAAGCAAACATTGGCCCAATGTTCGAGAAAGGACTCGGTAACTTGAAAGGAATCTGTGAGGCTAAAGCCGCTGTGGCTAAAGAGGCTGAAGCAGATGCAAGCAGCTATGGTTTCACCATTGTAGATAGACCTGCAATGCAGTTTGTTGCAAAACATGAAGAAATAGCCATGGATCAGATAGGCGCATTTTGTGAAGTTAATTTCCCATCCTTGGCAAGAGCTATCGCGGTCAGCGATAAGGAAATAGGTGGCCCAGCATGTGGAATCTTTTTGACCTGGGATGAAGACAACGGAAAAACTGATATGGCTGTTGCATTCCCTGTTGATGGCGCAGTGCAAATAGAAGGATACGAGACCATGGTTTTACCTCCTAATAAGTTCCTGAGAGCCACATGCACAGGTGGTTATGGCCAAGGAATGGCAGTTCACCAAGCTATTGAAAAGCACATGGTAGCTAAAGGTATTACGCAAGTTGGTGCGGTTATAGAAGAGTATATCGTTGGTCCCTCTACTGGTGAAATGGATACTGCAAAATGGCAGACGAATATCTATTACGCAGTTCAGTAAAACCCAGAACGTTAAGACATTAAAAAAAGGCCCGATTAATCGGGCCTTTTTCGTGTTAGTATGGTTTAATAATTAGTTCATTCCTGACCAATACGCAGATACTCCAGAGATTTCATCTTTCGCTGCTATAGTAAGTACGGGGATGTCGCTGTGGTTTACAAGTCGTTGAGCATTAGCACCCATGAAGAATCCGCCAGCAGGTTCTGATTCTGACATGGCTATGATTAGATCCGCTTTAATCTCTTCGCTGTAATCCATTGTTGCCTCCGCAATGTTTCCACCGAAGTTGTGACGAATTTCACATTCTATGTCGGCTTCTTCCAAGAGTCTCTTGGTTTGATCAGCATATTGTTCTACACGTGAACGAACATCAGTGGTTTCCCACTTACTGCAGCCGAGGATATAGACTTTGGAATTGAAATAACCGGCAATCTGCCTCACCATAGGAATCTTTTGCCGGGTCTCATGCGAATCATCAATAGGAATTACGATGGTATCAAAGCTATCTTTCTTATAGGATTCCTGCATGGTGAGCACAGGTATAGATGAACTGGATACGACACGGTATGCATTGCTTCCAACAAAAAGTTCATGTATTCCTGAATCACCATGGGTTCCCATGATAATTAGGTCACATTTCGAGGATTCGGCCACAGCTATTACCTCTTGATAAATAAGGCCTTTTGGCTGAAATAGCGTGATGTCAATTTCCGCATTATTCTTCACGGTGCGCATGGTTTCCATGATGTCTTCAGCAATCTCAAAATCAGGATTCGCATAGACCATGGTCATCTGGGCTTTGAATTTCTTGCTCAGATTCACTGCTGTCCTCAGTGCTACACGAGCTGAAGGAGAATTATCAAATGGAATCAGGATGTGTTTGAAGGTCGCGTTCATGATCGAAGTTTCTTAGTTATCTCAAATATACTAAGCAAAATCCAATCAGTTAGAGGAGGCTTGAAAAAGCTGGAAGACGATTCATTATTCCATGCGTGCGTTGTCTCTGTGAGACAGTGCCAAATGCATAAAGAATAGAATATTCAAGAATCTAAAAGAACGCATTTCTTCAGCGTAATCTCCTTTTCTCGTTCAATCTTCCCGCTATGAATCTGGAAGCCTTCAAAAGGGTCATTGCTATTCAAATATGGCGCATCCAAGTCAGCAAGGGAAGTCAATGGAGCTATGACGGAAGCTGTACCCACACCCAAACTCGATTCTGACATACAACCAAGAACATTCAAGAAAGGCCTAGATGTATCCGTGGATTTAAACTCCAGCATGCGCTTCCCTTGAAAAAGCCCTCCGCATTTCATCAGCTTTACATTCACCCCTGAATAGGCCTCATGGTATTCTAGTAGATCTTCATACGTGCGGATAGACTCATCAGCGATGATGGGAATCTCAAGCCTTTGTTTTAACCAATGATGTCCTTCATGATCTTGAGCATTTAAGGGCTGTTCCATAAGCTCGCAGCCCATCTTCATCAAATCTTGAATCATCAAAATCGCTTTTTCTTTTCTGGGATACCCTTGGTTAAAGTCTATGCAGAAAGGAAGTTCTGTGCGTTTACGAATGGCCTGCACGAATTCTAAGTCATCTGAGTCTCCTGTGAGTTTCAACTTCATATGAGTGAAGTCCTGCGCTGTTTTCAATTTCTCTATCAAGTAATCATAATCAGTCTTGGTGAAGGTGAGCGTGAGACCAGGGTGAGCAGGAGCTAGGTCAAAGAGCTCTTCTAAGCGAAGATTATTTGCTTTTGCATACCAATTCAACACCAATGATTGCAAGGCCGCTGAAGCCGCAGGATGAGCCGAATCGTAAGGAATAAGATCCTGATGCAGAAAAGGATTCACCTTAAGTAAATCCGCTACGGAATCCTGCTGTTTCATCACCCATTCAGTGACAGATGCTAGCGTCTCAGGATAATAAGGCGGCAAAGAAGCCTCACCATAAGCCGTAATTCCTTCATGTTCTAGCTTGAGAATAGCCAACTGTGTTCCCTTACGTGTGCCATGTGCCAGCACAAAAGGACGGTGGAAGGTCAAGAAATAAGGATGTACGCTAAGTTTCACGGGGCTGAAGATCGTGCTTTGATGCGAAGGGAAGGAGAGGAGGAGATTCTCTTTTGAACAAGACGAGCAGAGTTAGAATGACTTTTTACATTACGTTATTAATAAGCAGCCGTTTTAATGCTGTTTATTTTTTGTGTGTGCCCAGCATGGGCAGAAACACTGCCGCAAGGTAGTGCGTTCTTTGAAA
>CALFHF010000243.1 GCA_937875855.1 uncultured Flavobacteriales bacterium | reverse complement strand
ATCTATAATGTCAAAGCTGATTTCATTTCCCCATGAAACAGTGCAAAGGATTGCTGTAACAGTGTAAGTATTACAGCTGTCTGTTACATACAAGCAAGAACCGTCATCAAGGGTAGCATTTGGATTATAATTTACTGCCGTAGCATCAGTACATCCATATACAGGATCTTCACATCCAAGGCTTACTTCATAATTCAACCAGCAGGTACCAGCATCTCCGAAGTACCCATCTATTAAAAGAAGATACGAAGTGTTAGGCGCGAGGTCTCCGCATTCAAATTGAAGCATAGAAAAAAGACCATTTCCGCTATTCCCGTCACAGGCAATCATAGGCCCTCCACATTCTTCGAAGACTCCAAATTGAGTATCAGTGAGTGTGAATGTTCCGTTCCCAAATGCTTCTAGTGTGACCCTGAAATCATCTTGGTTAGGTGTAGTGAAACTATACCACACAGAGGTCTGTTCACCTTCTCCAGACCCGCTGGCCCAGCAGGTACCCCAGATATTCTCATTCAAATTAGCTGATGTGTTATCAACCCATATGTTTCCAGGTTGAATAGGCGTAGCATCAGCACAAAGGTCGTTAGCAATAGGGTAGACACATGATCCATTATCAGTTGTGGCAAGTGGATTGTAATTCGTGGCAGTACTGTCTATACATCCGAATACTTCACCACAAGTACCATCTATAGAGAATTCGACATCATCAAATTCTTCACCCGGATATAATGCATCCGTTACGTATTGGACTCCTTGGCCATTGACCCAGAAATATCCATTATACCAACCTTCAGGTCCAGCTGCATTGTACATGTTACCCGTGTAACAAACTCCTTCTTGAAGACATACGTCTATATGTTCAATAGCGAAGTCGTTAAATCCAAACTGAGAATAAACCACATCTCCGTTATCTGCTATCAATTCAAAACCTATGTTTTCTCCTTGACTGAAAACACATATATAAAGGTCGGCCACGTATCCAGAATCACATTGTAAAGGGTAGGTACATGAGCCATTGTCTATAGTGGCCCAAGGGTTATAATTGGTAGCATTGGGATCCGTACAGCCATATATTTCTTGTTGATAGTTGCACGTGCCATCATCAATAGTGGCCCAAGGATTATAGTTAAGTGCAGCAGAGTCAGTGCAACCGAAGATAGTGCTGCCCGTTCCACAATCAATGTTAGCAGCGAATGAAAGAGGTAACGCTTGATATGAACCTGAATTCAGATAATAGGTTACTGGCGCAATTCCAGGGATAGAAAAGAGTAAAATTCCGTTATTCCATCCATCCCCGAAGGAATCAATGAGTTCAATCACGTAGCAACCGGCAGGTAAACATACCGTCTCTGTGCTCTGTTCATAGGCGACATAAGGAATGCTTGAGTATACTTGGTTCCCCGATTCATCGAGAATATTCCAAGAAATTTCTTCGCCCCAGCTCTGAGCGTTCATTGCAAAGGTTCCTTCAATGCAGTTTTGAGCGTTGAAACTCAAGGAAAGAAGAAGGATAGATAGGAATAGGTAAAATCTTTTCATGGCTAGTTGAGGTATACAAAGGATGAATTAACAAAGAAAAAGGAAGTGCCTAGATTCAAAAACGTCCAACAATTTGAAAATCAAGAAAATATCCTTCAGAATACAATGCACGCATTCCATCATGAAATCCAAGAATAGGAGGATAATGCGTGGGAAACTATAGGTGTTATCAGGGTGCTAGAATGGCTTTCTTTTCTATTTTGCGGGTTCATTAAAAGTATAACCCTGCACGGATGAAATACCTGATCAAAATAACCATTATTGCGCTGCTATTTTGCGGCACACTCACGGCCCAAGAGTCAACCATGGGACCAACGTTTGTAACTGATGCTATCTATTTAGGAGAAGTACCTTCTATCGCTTCCCGCATGTCTCAAGGGACTTTCATAGAAGCTATTGATGTTGCTAAAGAATATAACCCAAAGCGCAGGGATGCCAATAAAGCGGTGCCTGGAAAAGGACTTCCTGTAAATGGAGATCCACTTATTCAGACAAGCACTCCTGAGCATAGGATGCCTATGAACCCGCCTATCGTACAGTGGCAAGCTGCTGCAGCAAGTGCTACGCCTACAGACCCGACCGGAGCTGTAGGACCTGATCACTTTGTGAATGCATGGAACAGTTCGTTTAGGATTTGGGATAAAGAAGGGAACGCTTTAACAGCTTCGGCTTCCTTAGGGAATCTTTGGCCAGGCGAAACTTCAGGAGACCCTGTCGTCATGTATGACAATTTTGCTGAACGTTTTGTCATCACACAGTTCACTGGTGGGCCTAATGGATTCCTCTTCGCAGTATGCCAGGGACCAGATCCAGTAAATGATGGATGGTACACGTATGAATTCCCATGTGGATCCACCTTTCCTGACTATCCAAAGTATTCTGTTTGGTCTGATGGATATTACATCACTTCTAATAAAAATTCTGGAACTGCAGGAACCTCACAAGTCGTATATGCATGCGATCGTACGAAGATGTTAGTTGGTGATGCTGCTGCAACTATGCAAGGCTTCCCTCTACCAGGTATTGCAACCAGTGGCTTTTTTAGCCCACTTGGATTTAATGCCAATGGAAATACACTTCCTCCGACTGGTGACGCACCCATCATTTATATGCAAGATGATGCATGGGGTGGTGTTGCTACTGACCATTTGAAAATCTGGAATATTAACGTGAACTGGACGACTCCTGGTAGCTCCACGATTTCTGCAGCTCAGTCTATTCCTACGGCTCCATTCGATGGCCTTTTCGATGGCGGTTCATTCTCTAACCTCCCGCAGCCAAGTGGTGGTGACATTGATGCGCTTCAAGCGACTATCATGTACATGGCTCAATACAGAAGATTCGGAACGCATAATTCCACGGTATTAAACTTCGTAGTGGATTTAAATGGCGCTGACAACCTAGCGGGTATCCGCTGGTATGAGCTTCGTCAAGCCAATGACGGTGATCCTTGGACGATATATCAAGAAGGAACATACGCACAGCCAGATGGCCATAGCGCATTCTGCGGAGGAATCTCTATGGATGTGAGTGGAAATATAGGTCTAGCCTATACAATTGTAAGCAGCACGCAAGTTCCTGCTATCCGTTATACTGGACGTTATTCTACTGATCCATTAGGACAGATGACCTTGGCTGAGGAGACCATTTTTGATGGTACTTCTTCAGACCCATCAACCCGTTATGGTGACTATGCGCAGATGACCATTGACCCAGTTGACGATAAGACCTTCTGGCATATCTCTGAGTATTTCGCAGGAGGAAGAAGAAACCGTGTGGGTGCATTCAAAATCGCCTCTGACCTGAATAACGATGTAGGTGTAGTGGCTATCACAGCTCCAGGAGATGGAACATTATCTGCTACTGAGTCTATCACAATCTCTGTACGTAACTATGGGTTGGACTCACAGTCTAACATTCCAGTAAGCTATTCAGTAGATGGAGGAATGGCTGTGAATGGAGTTGTTCCAGGACCAGTGGACCCCAACATGAACGTTTTGTACACCTTCCTAACTACTGCTGATTTATCTGCAGTAGGAACTACATACAGCATCAGTGCTACCACACTGTTATTGACTGATGAGGACACCAATAATGATGCGAGCTCAACAAGTGTAACTCACCTTATCCCTATCGATTTAGGAGTAACTGCAATCACAGCTCCTACTAGCAGCCCAGCGCTAGGAGCCGCTGAAGCAGTCACTGTGACGATTGAGAATTTCGGTGGAGCTACACAAACTAACTTTGATGTAAGCTATACGGTAGACGGTGGAGCTCCAGTGACCGAAGTGGTTGCTGGACCTTTAATGGGTGCTTCTTCTATGTCATATACATTCACCGCTACAGTGAATATGTCTGCACTAGGTGCGTATGAAGTTGCGGCTACTACTTCTATTGCGGGAGATGCTGATGATTCAAATGATGAGTCCAGTGAAACCGTTGTAAAAGAAATATGCCAACCAGAGCAAGATTGTAGCTTTGGAGATGGATTCGAGGTATTCGAATTGGGAACTATCAATAACAACTCTGGTTGTGATGTAGGTGGTTATGGAGATTACACGAACCTTTCTACTGACCTTTTCGAAGGAACTACTCATGACCTTACAGTAACTACTGGATATGGTGACCAACACGTTCGTGTATGGGTTGATTTCAATGATGACTTCACGTTCACGAATGAGGAGATACTAATCAGTGATGAAGTAATTGCTCCTGGTTCTGGTGGAGGTACGTTCACTGCCACATTGGATCTAGCTATTCCTTCTGGAGTGACGTATGGTTCACACATGCTACGTGCTAAGACGAACTGGCAAGCTGCAGTGTCTAACGACCCTTGTGAGGAAAGCCAATATGGCGAAACTGAAGATTACACTGTGAACCTCGGTCCTGTTGGATTGGATGAGAATATCCTAGGAGCGAATGACATGCTAGTGACGTATTTAGATGGAAATCATTTCATGATTCTTTTTGAGAGCAGTATCATCAACACTCCGTTAACAGTGAGTATTCATGATATACAAGGAAGAAAAGTAATCGAAAATTGGGTTCGTTCAAATGAAGGTGTTTACATCTATGAGTTCGACATGAGCTATGCAGCAACTGGTGCTTACCTTATTCGTCTTGGAAACGAGCAAGCAGGTAAAGTGAAGCGTTTCATCGTGAGATGATCATCACATTGAGAAATTAGAAAAGGGAGTCTTAGGACTCCCTTTTTTTTATGTCTGAAAGTTCAGCTGGTGTAGTTCCCGTGCATCTGCTCATCCTGCGTTGAGGAATTACTTTCACCCAGACAGGAAGACCGTCCTGCTTGAATTCTTTAGCAATGTCCCCTACTTCTACAATGCCCATTCCTTTGACTTCGATCAAAGCATCGCAGGGTTTTTCATCCTTATCGTTCAACTGAATTACACCTTGCACATAGCCTTCAGCGATGTACTCATCTAGTGTCACTGCAGGATCACTTATCACAGTGACCTTTTCTTTATTGGCACAAGCAATACTTGTCAATAGGATAATCAGGGCAAAAGAAATTTGTTTTTTCATCGTTAGAACTTTTGACAAAATTACTGATCTGAACATTAGGTATAAGGATATTACCTTTAGCATAGAATTTGATATCACATCTGCACATGAAAAAAGCAATCTTGTTCCTCTTACTTTCCTGGTTTGGCTTAAATTCTTTTTCACAAGAGGTTCTACAATTCTCTGGTATAGTAGTGACAGGCGACAGCCTGAACCCTGTTCCGTATACGAATATCATGGTGGAGAATACGCACCGCGGAACGACCGCAGACTATTTCGGTTTCTTCTCCTTTGTGGCTCAAGAAAAGGACACCATCATTTTCAGAGCAGTGGGATTTAGAGAAAGTAGCTTCATTATTCCTGACAGTTTGAGCGAAAAGCGATATTCTTTGATTCAGGTACTCTTCCCCGATACTATCATGTTAAATACAGTCAACATCTATCCTTGGCATACAAAAGAGGCCTTCAAAGAAGCGTTCCTGAATGCTCCGCCACCTGAAGATGATATTGCCAGAGCGGCAGCTAATATAGCCCCTTCACGTATGCTCGTGATGATGGAGACTATGGATAGAGATGGCTACTCGAATTACAAGCTCTCTGCTGATGAATACTCGAACAAGCTTTATTACTCAGGCATGGCTCCACCTATCAATCTTATGAATCCTATGGCCTGGGCATCCTTTATTGATGCGTTGCGAAAAGGAAAGCTCAAAGAAAAGTAACATCTAGGGCAATGATCCCGTGAATTTTTCAGTTCTTCGCCTGTCATCCCTTCAACACAAACTATGAATCTGCGCAGGAGCTCCCCCCTCCTCTTCTTTCTATTTATTTGTTCCTGCGCTTGGTCTCAAGAAGCTACGCTTTATGGTGTGGTCAAGGACGATAACGGGGTGACACTTCCTTCAGCCTACGTGGTTATAAGCTCTCTCAACATAGGCACCAGCACTGACTCCGTAGGTCAATACGAACTTACTGTTCCAGCAAATACTGAGTTCCTGCTAGAATCAAGATTCTCTAATTATGCAACCTTTTCTAAGCTGATGAAGCTAGAAGCTGGTGAAAGAAAAAAACAAAATATCACTTTACGAATCTCAGAACTCATCACCGTTGAGATTATAGATGACGCCATCAGGAAATCAACAATGGAGCGAATACAGCCTAAGCTTCAGCGAAAGATTCCATCCCCTGCTGGCGGAATAGAAAGCTTGCTTATAGGTCAGTTAGGCGTTTCGAGTAATAATGAATTAAGTTCTACGTATTCTGTTCGTGGAGGAAGCTTTGATGAGAATCTGGTCTATGTAAATGACATAGAAGTCTATCGCCCATTCCTGACCCGCAGCGGAAATCAAGAAGGACTCAGTTTTGCAAACCCTGATATGACATCTGACATCCTGTTCTCCTCTGGCGGATTCGATGCTAAGTATGGGGACAAGATGTCCTCGGTCCTTGACGTGCGCTATACGAAGCCTGAAGGTGAAGAAGGTTCCTTCCAAGGCGGAATCCTAGGAGGATCACTGCACTATGGTTCTTCAAGCAAGAACGGCCGTCTAGGACACATCACAGGTTTTCGATATAAGACCAATCAATATCTCTTAGGCTCCTTAGACTCACAAGGCGATTATAAGAGCAGATTCTTCGACCTTCAATCCTACATCACCTATGGACTAACAGATACCTGGCAGATGGAATTCCTTGGAAATGCATCAAGCAACCTATACAACTTTGTTCCAACAACACGAACCACTCAGCTCGGAAGCATCAATGAAGCGTTGCAATTAACAGTCTTTTTTGAAGGTCAAGAAATCACCGATTACAACACCTACTTCGGGGCATTCAGCTTCACGAATACGCCCAAGAAGAACACTTCTTTGAAATACATCGTTTCTGCATTCAAGACCTATGAGCGTGAGAAATTCGATGTATTGGGGGAATATCGTTTAGATGAATTAGAGCGCGATTTGGGTTCTGACGAATTCGGAGAAGTGGTGCAGAATCTAGGAATAGGAGGCTACCTGGATCATGCGCGCAATAGCCTAGATGCTACCGTTCTTAATGCCGAGCATAAAGGAATCAAGAGCATAGAAGTGCATACGCTACTCTGGGGATTTGGTGTAAGGAATGAGCATATAGAAGATAAGCTGAATGAATGGAGCTTGATTGATTCTTCAGGCTATTCCTTGCCACACACTCCTAATGGACCACTTGTTCTTGATGAATTGATTCGCTCTCAAAATGACCTCAATTCACAGCGTTACCAAGCCTATGTCCAAGACAATATGGCTTGGAAGACACAAGACAGTTCAGAATGGGATTTGAACGCAGGAATAAGAGCTCATCATTGGACTTTTACTTCACAGACTGTATTCAGTCCTAGAGTTCAGTTAGCCTTTAGACCAAATTGGAATGACACCAGTCTAGACAGCACTGAGATGAAGCGAAACGTCATTTTCAAACTAGCCACAGGACTTTATTATCAGCCTGCTTTTTATAGAGAGATGCGTGACCTGAATGGGCAGGTGAATGAAGGCATAGAAGCGCAACGCTCCATGCATGTAGTGATGGGTATGGATATATTGATCAATATGTTCGGTAGGCCATTTCGATTGATTACTGATGCATACTATAAGTATTACAGTGAACTCATCCCTTATGAAATAGATAATGTGAGACTGAGGTATTACGCCAGGAATAACTCAGTAGGAAGAGCTTATGGTATTGATACAAAGTTGACAGGGGAGTTTTTACCTGGAGTTCAATCTTGGGCTAATCTTTCATACTTAAAGACTGAAGAAAATCTCCTAGATGATTTCTACATCCTCACTAATAATGAAGGAAATGAGACGCGAGTTGAACCTGGCTTCATTCCGCGACCAACGGATCAGCGTATTAATTTCAGCATGTTCTTTCAAGATGAGATGCCAAGTAATCCTACTTATAAAGTTCAGCTCAGTGTGAACTATGGAACAGGGCTCCCCTTTGGCCCACCTGACAATGAGAGATACAAGGACGTTGCTCGAAGTCCCTCCTATCGCAGGTTCGATATTGGATTCATAAAGCAGTTCATAGATAAAGATACTGAATTCAGAAAGCCCACAGGATTTTTTAGCAATTTCAAAGAAGCATGGGTGGCCTTAGAAGTCTTTAATCTCTTGGATGTTCCTAATGTTCAATCCTATCTCTGGGTCAATGATATCACGGGCCGGCAGTATGCCGTCCCCAACTACTTAACACCGCGCAGGTTGAATTTAAAAGTATACTTCAGATTCTGATTCATTCAGGCAGTATTTTCGTGACCATAGTCTCAATTTAAAAAGTAAGTGTATTTTTGACACTATAAGAACATGAAAAGAGAACCAGCAGTTAAGAAAATAGGAGTATTCACCTCAGGTGGAGATGCACCAGGTATGAATGCCGCTATACGTGCCGTAGTGCGTGCATGTGTATATAATAATATTGAGGTGTGCGGAATCTACCGAGGCTATCAAGGCATGGTCGAGAATGAAATACAACAGATGCATGTCCGATCAGTAAGCAGGATACTTTCTCAAGGCGGAACTATACTTAAGTCCTCCAGAAGCAAAGATTTCAGAACCAAGGAAGGTAGGGCCATTGCGTATGCAAATCTGAAAGCCCATGGCATAGATGCGCTAGTAGCCATAGGTGGGGACGGTACATTCACTGGAGCAGAGGTCTTTGAGAAAGAATATGACATTCCTACAATTGGAGTACCTGGAACCATTGACAACGACTTATATGGTACTGATTCTACCATAGGATATGACACTGCCTGTAATGTAATCACTGATTGTATTGACAAGATTAGAGATACAGCATCCTCTCATAACCGACTCTTCTTCGTGGAGGTAATGGGAAGAGATTCTGGATTTTTAGCCTTACGTGCAGGTATAGCTTCAGGAGCTATAGCCGTCATGTTACCTGAAGAGAAAAGAAGCATTGAAGATTTGGTGGCTATCTTAGAAGAAGGAGCGGCTAATAATAAGACTTCGAGTGTCGTAATCGTTGCAGAAGGAGAAAGTTATGGAGGGGCCAATGAAGTAGCTCGACAAGTGAAAGAGCGTTATGATAAGTATGACACCAAGGTCACCATCCTAGGTCATATTCAAAGAGGTGGAAGCCCAAGTAATTATGATCGCTGCTTAGCGAGTATGATGGGCGTTCATGCTGTAGAAGCCCTCATATATGGTGAGCGCAATAAAATGGTAGCAATGGTGAACAACAGTATGGTCCTAGTCCCATTCGAAGTGGCCATCTCTAAAAGATCAGAAATAGATTCAGAAATGCGAAGAATCGCACAAGTGATATCAATATAATTAGACTATGAAAGTTGCAATAAACGGATTTGGAAGAATAGGAAGACTGAGTTTCAGAAATCTTCTTGAAAGTGAAGGTATAGAGGTCGTAGCAATCAATGATCTAACCGACACTAAGACACTTGCTCATCTGCTCAAGTATGATTCTACACAAGGGAGATTCAAAGGAACAGTGAAAGCTGGTGATGATCATATAATGGTGAACGGAAAGAAGATTGCTGTTTACAACATGAAGGACCCTTCAGCCCTGCCATGGAAGTCACTAGGCGTTGACGTAGTTCTAGAATCCACTGGTGTGTTTACAAGTGCTGAAGGTGCTGGAAAACATATTCAAGCTGGTGCACGCAAAGTGGTTATCTCAGCTCCAGCTAAAGGAGATGTAAAGACCATCGTAATAGGTGTAAACGATGAAGATCTCACGAAAGAAGATAACATCATCTCTAATGCGAGTTGTACGACTAATTGCCTTGCTCCTATGGCTAAAGTCCTTCATGAAAACTTCGGAATTAAGCATGGTTTCATGACCACCATTCATGCCTATACTCAAGACCAATGTTTACAAGATGCTCCGCACTCAGACTTGAGGAGAGCCAGAGCTGCTGCGGTCAGCATGATCCCAACTACAACAGGTGCGGCTAAAGCAGTAACCTTGGTACTTCCTGAATTGAAAGGGAAACTAGACGGTGCTGCAGTGCGTGTTCCAACGCCTACAGGTTCTTTAACTGATTTCCATGTTCAATTGGAGAAAGATGCGAGCATAGAGGAAATCAATGCTGCCATGAAGAAAGCTGCCGATTCAGGATTGAAAGGCATTATGGAATACTGTGAAGACCCAATCGTTTCTGCAGATATCGTTGGAAGCCCGTACTCATGTATCTTCGATGCAGACCTTACTGGAAAGATTGGTACCCTGGTGAGAGTAGTAGGGTGGTATGATAATGAAGCTGGGTATGCAAAGCGTGCTTCTGAATTAGTAGCACGTATTGCCACTCTTTAAAAAAACAAGCCATGGACAACAACATCGTTATCATAGCGCATGACCGCAAGAAAGAGGTTTTGCGCGAGTTCATCAAGGAACGAGAGAAATGGCTGACAGGCCGGACCTTAGTGGCTACAGGAAGAACGGCTGAGTTCATGGAGGATTTCAAGTTCAACTTGAACATCAAGCATTTGAGTCCGGGAAGGTCTGGTGGGTATAATCAAATTACCGAGATGCTGAAGAATGGAGAAGTGAAAATGGTCTTATTCTTCCATGATCCTGAAGTAGACTACGCTTATCACCCTGATATACGTACTCTAATGGATACCTGCATAGAAATGGATATCCCATTGGCCTTGAATGCTAAGTCTGCTGAACTTCAGATTATAGGCCTAATTCGCATGGAATTGGCTCAAAAATGAGCCTAGACCAAGAATATTGGAATCAGCGTTACATCAAGGGGAAGACCGGCTGGGATATAGGATATGCCTCTTCGGCCCTTATTGAATACGCCAGTCCATTCCCTTTAGAGAGCAGAATCCTCATCCCAGGAGCTGGAAATGCCTATGAATGGATAGAATTGCAGCGCTTGGGCTATAGGAATTGTATGGCAATAGATTTCTCCGAGCTTCCAATAAAAACGCTGAAGAAGAGCTATCCAGCTTGGGAGCATTCCTTAATTCATGAAGATTTTTTTGAGCATGAAGGAGAATACGACCTCATCCTAGAGCAAACTTTTTTCTGTGCGCTAGCGCCTACTTTTCGTGAGAAATACCTAGAGAAGATACGCTCACTCTTGAGTGCAGATGGCAAACTTGCTGGATTGCTCTTTGCTCAAGAATTTGAGAAAGAAGGGCCTCCTTTTGGTGGAGATAAGAATACCTATGACATGCTGTTTAATGGAATCTTGACCCTTGAGAAAATGGAGCTCTGCGAGAATTCCATACCTGAGCGTAAAGGCCATGAATTATTCTTCATCGCCAGCAAGGCCTGAAGGATTAAATTTGTGCATGCCAAATCAAAAGAAAGGGACCCTCGTATTGGAGCATGAGCGCATCGCAGCCATCATTGAACGACTAGCGCACCAGATTCTAGAAAATCATTCAGAGTGCAAGGAACTCATCCTTGTGGGCATATCAGGGCAAGGTGTGGCTATGCGTGATCGCATTACGAATATTCTTACTTCAATTTCTACGCAAAGTATAAAGACAGTGGAATTGAAAGTGAACAAGACATCTCCTTTGACGGATGAAGTTGTCACTGACCTCCCTTTGAAAGACATGAAAGGCAAGGTAGTCATCCTAATCGATGACGTTCTGAATTCAGGGAAGACTTTAGTATATGCCATGACTCATCTCCTAAAAGCTGATGTAAAGATATTGAGGACAGTGGTCCTAGTAGACAGGATACACAGGAATTATCCCATCAAGGCTGATTATGTGGGCTTGAGTCTTTCAACGACTATACAAGAAAGAGTGGAAGTAGAATTCGGGGAAGAGGATTACGCTTATCTAGTCTGATTATCAGACCAATCCAAGTAATTCTCTTTGATATCCCCGAGAAGCTGAGAATTCACTTTATCTCCGTCAATGACCATATGGGCCTGCTTATAGAACACTTCGCGTTCTTTCAAGTGATTGGAGATAAACGTGGTAAGGTCCTTCCCCACTCTTTCACGAATTAATGGTCTATTCTCATTACTCTGGGAAACACGCTTACTAAGCTTGCGAGCCGGTAACTGAATATAAACAGCATAACCTTGATCTAGTATAGCTTCCATATTGTCTGAATGACAGACAGTTCCGCCACCAGTTGCGATGACTTTAGGGCCTTCTTGAAGTAACTTAAGTAGGATATGATTTTCAAGAGACCTGAAGGTCTCTTCACCTGATTTATCAAAGATGTCCTCGATAGTTGCTTTGGCAAAGTCTTCAATCATGCGATCCATGTCAATGAATTCCATGTCCATCCTGTTGGCAAGTCTCTTGCCAACGGAGGACTTCCCACTGCCCATGTACCCGATAAGAAATAAACTGCTCACAAAAATTTAATATTGAAAGTCAGTTGGTTTTTTTGGTCGGGACAAAGTTAGGGATATTATTTTCGCGCTATGCCATCACACCCCCTTATTAGTCAAGTACAAAGCAAGTCTGACATAGTACTATTCCATAAAGTACCTCGGCTCATCTATGCCAATGACAAGAACTATATACCTCATATTGAGGAAGATATAGAAAAGCTCTTCGACCATAAACGCAATAAACTCTTCAAACAAGGAGGGATCGCATGCCGTTGGATTGCAAAGGACTCCACAGGCAAATTGCTTGGAAGAGTAGCCGCATTCGTTCATCCCCAGACCGCAAAGTCCTTCGATCAACCTACCGGAGGAGTGGGATTCTTTGAATGCGTTGATGATACAAGTCTAGCGCATCAACTCTTCGATACGGCCAAAGAGTGGTTAAAAAGAGAAGGCATGGAAGCCATGGATGGACCTGTCAACTTCGGGGATAAGAATCAATTCTGGGGCCTTTTAGTGCAGAACTTCGAGTCGATGAATAGTTATGCCATGAACTACAATCCTCCCTATTATCGTGAGCTTATGGAGGGTTATGGATTTCAGACCTATTTCGAGCAGTATGTCTATTACCGTAAGGTTAGGCAGCCCATAGAGCCTGTTTTTATACGCAAGTATGAGCAATTGAAAAAGAACTACAACATCACCTGTAGTGATGTCAGAGGCAAGAGCATCAAGGAGATAGCTTACGATTTCAGAAAAGTCTATAATGGAGCCTGGGGAGGACATAATAACTTCAAGGAAATGAGTGAGGAAGCAGCACTTAAGGTCGCAAAGGCGCTAAAGCCGATTATGGACCCCAATATTTTGGTCTTCGCTTTTCATGGCACGGAACCTATAGGATTCTACATCAATATTCCTGAGCTAAATGAGATATTCCAACATGTAGATGGGAAATTGAATTGGATAGGAAAGCTGAAATTCCTCTATCATAAGTATATGAAGACTCCTAAGACTATGGTGGGAATTGTATTCGGTGTAGTGAAGGAATGGCATGGCAAAGGAGTAGAAGGAGCTATGATTACCTGGTTCGGACTAGAAAAAGTGCCAATTATGAAATACGAGGATACCATATTGACGTGGATTGGAGATTTTAACCCTAAAATGATCAAGGTTGCGAGCAATCTTGGGACGGATTTACATAGGACCTATATCACGTATCGCTATCTTTTTGACCGAAATAAGCCATTCGAACGCTGTCCAATCATTGAATAACAAGGGCTTAGAGAATATTTGCTATTCGCTTTGGTAAAGAAAACCAAGGGTTCTATATTTGCAGCCCGTTTACGGGAAATGATTCGGTAGCTCAGCTGGTAGAGCATAACACTTTTAATGTTAGGGTCCTGGGTTCGAGCCCCAGCCGGATCACTTTAAAACCTCGGTAACCACCGAGGTTTTATGTTCTAAATACCTCAGGTGATGGAACGTCATCACCTTAGATTGTTGTTTTTCGATTTCACTATAGAAATCGATGCCCAGGTGGTGAAATTGGTAGACACGCCACCTTGAGGGGGTGGTGCACTATGTGTATGCTGGTTCGAGTCCAGTTCTGGGCACATTCAAATTAGAAGCCTCTCATATTACATGAGGGGCTTTTTTCATTCTGTCTCTCATTTTCATTACTGGACGAGAAGTTTATCCTGAGCTTTTTTTGTCGTTGGCTTTCTTCTTGCTCTTTGCCTCCGCGCTTCCCCGACCCCGGAGGGGCGCTCTTGCGCGCAAGCTTGCACTAAATTCATTTTGCTGTTTTGGTTTTTTAGATGTGATGGAACGAACTATAGCGCCAATATTATTCGTAGGCTTTCTGGATTCTGTCCTCTCCCCTTTTTCTAAACTCAAAGCACAAAAAAAGGCGACCCATGAGCCGCCTTTTTTTTTGAGGTATTGAGATGTTATCTGAGAATGAATTTCTCTACGTAGCTCTTGTTGCCACTGAGCATGTTAAGGAGATACATTCCTTGTCCAAATCCTTTAGTGTCAATGGTATTTAACCCTTGGGTAAGTCTTCCCTCTGAAATTCTCTTGCCCAAGAGATCTGTGATATAGTATTGATATTCAGAATTCACTCCAGCTATATTAACCAATCCATCTTCACTTGGATTAGGATAGAGCTTGAACGGGCTATTCATAATCGCTTCATTGGCCGAGAGCACTTGATCTACGCTTGCCTCTAAATACAGAATAACAGTTCCTTCTTCTATCAGATCATCGACCGAGCCGGGAGTAGCAATAGTTCCTGGCTCTAAATCCCGTTGATAGGTTAATATCACACTACCATCCACCACTTGTGGGAACACACTTGGGTAAACGCACTCAATAAGGGCGCTTTCTTCTTCGGCATCCTCAGGGGTGATGTCAACGGCCGTTCCCCATATGTTACCTCCGTCAGTAGAAGCTTTCATAAAAAGATGGCGGTAATTGAACGTAGCTCCATTACCGTTATCGAAGAGCAGGTTATCCATTCCAGCTGAATAGACCACATAGAGGTTACCGTCATCGTCCTTAGCCAATCCTGACATAGACGTCATGCTCACGCCATAATTAGCTAAATCAGAACCATACGTAAACTCATCATCTCCGTCCATGTCTTCAAGGTCGGCAAGGAGCACACTATTATTAGCTCCCATGGTTTCATTCCAATACTGTAGTCCGCCTAAACCAGGATAGAAAACATATGCTCCCGCGTCACCAACAACCTCATCTAGGTAATTCATGTTTCCGAATGTGGCATGCAGCATTCCGTTATTGTCAAAGAGCAAAGCACCAGAACCATCAGAGCTGCTCATGGTGTCAGCTAGGCCATCAGAATTCTCATCAATGATCTCATCGTTCATATTATACAGATCTACAGGGAAATCATAGAGGATTGTCTTTTCCCATGAATCTCCGTTATCATGAGATATCATGACGAATGAATCAGCAAAATCATGAAAGACAGCAAAGGCGATGTCATCTCCATGAGAGACTATGGTATAGCTATCAGCGGTATATCTGAGAATTTCATCACTTCCAATTCCGGCTGGTTGAAAATCTTGGATATCCCATGTAGCTCCCTGATCTTGTGAGCGCCAGTACATAAGTGAACCATCTTGACCATTGGTCATTACACCACCTGATGCCACTGGCTTAGCGAGGCCAATGATGTGGATAGAGTTCCCATCAGCTCCACCAGCAACGGCTCTAGACCACCAAAAACCAACTCCTGAATGAACAGTAGGTAAGGAAGTCTCTGTCCAAGTTTCAGTTCCTGCATCACGGTATATGAAGCTGAAAATTCCATCTCCTGGATGATTCACCACACATTCTCTTCCACCCGCAGTTTTTAGGAGTGAACTCCAGCCAGTTCTAAAGGTTTCTATACGCTGTTCGTAAGCAGACCATCCGCTACCGTCATCCCATGCATAGCCTGTCCCTCTGTCAGGAGATGCAGGAGCAGTTTGAGCGCTGAAGGTCCATGTTGCCGCTGTTCTGTCCGCATCATATAGAATTCTGCTCTGACAAGATCTATTCGTCTGAAGGTCATAGGTCGTTTGCCCTATGATTTCTTCATAGAGATTCATGTTACGCTGGGTAACCCTAGGGCCTTTAAATTCAATCTCAGCCGCAGTATGTTGAATAGTTCCTTGAACCTGCTCAAAGCCCGATAAGGCCGGATACATAGGCCTAGATTGCTGAGCATTAGCTTGAGTATTGATTGTACTCTGAGCAAAGATTTGCAGAGATGATGCTAAGAAAAGAAAGAGTATGGATTTCTTCATGGGTTCTGAATTAAGGATGTATAGCTAAAGGTAATTTTATTTCTCTCTCCTTTTTTTTTGAAAAGAATTCAAAAGATGAGAAATGTCCAATAAAAAAGGCGGCTCCGTAAGAGCCGCCTTTCTAATATCATGAAGTGAAGGATTACTTCACCATGAACTTCTCTACGTATGTGTTCACACCGTTAGTGAAATTCAAAAGATACATTCCGTTCTCAAGACCTGCAGTGCTGATGTTATTCAGACCAGCAATCATTCTTCCTTGAGCCGTTACTTTACCTAGCATATCAGTAATGATATACTGGTAGTTAGCATCTACACCGTCAACGAATACAACTCCAGCTTCGCTAGGGTTAGGATAAACGCTAAATGGGCTTGCAACAGCAGGCTTGTTCAATCCAAGAACCTCATCAGTAGTAACTTCTAGGTAGATGATGTAGTTATCAGAATCGATAGTTTCATCACCCTGCACTACCGTACCAGCATCATAATCTCTGCTGTAGGTAAGTATAACACTGTTGTTCACAGTGGTAGGATGAACGCTTGGGAAGATACACTCGATAAGATCAGTTTCTTCTTCCACATCCTCAGGAGTTATATCAACTGGAGTCATCCATGAAGTTCCACCATCATTAGAAGTCATCATATGAAGGTGACGATAGTTGTATACACCAGCCGGATCAAGTAAGTTATCCATTAAGTTAGCATACACAAGATAGATGTTTCCGAATTCGT
>CALFHF010000242.1 GCA_937875855.1 uncultured Flavobacteriales bacterium | reverse complement strand
ATCTTGGATAGAGACCTAATGAAATGCGATGAAAAAGATGTTCTGAAGACCAAAGTCATGGCCACTTATGTTGGGGGGCAAAAAGTATATTAAGAAGCTACTTTGTCTGGTTAAGATACTCCTCTATCTCATTCACAGTCGATTTTCCCAGGAGTATCTTTCCTTCTGCATCAATTAAGAAAGTTGCTGGAATATCAGTTACTCCATATGCGCTGGCCAAGGCATTTAATCTAACAAAACTGATTCCTTCCGCGAGTTGGTTTGGCCACATAAACCCTAGGCGATTTCCTACTTGCTCAGCACGTCCGTCATTCTTTTTTTCCAGAGCGATACTTAAGACTTCCAATCCTTGACCTCTTGTGTTCGCATAGAGGTTAACTAATACAGGAGCTTCTCGCATACATGGCGCACACCAAGTGGCCCAGAAGTCTATGATAACTAGGTTGCCTCTGAGGTCCTTTAGGTCAAAGGATTTTCCGGAAATGGTTTCTCCCTTTATAGAAGGAGCTACCATTCCGGGTCTTGTGCCCACTTTATCTTCCAAGCTCTTAGCTCCACAACCTATTAAAAGCAGACTTATGAAGGTCAATGAAAGAAACGGAGAATAGAATTTCAACTGAAATGAATTTGCTAGATTATGATTTGATAAATCTCAAGGTCAATCGCTCATTCTGATGCACTACAGTCATGAAATACATTCCTGACTTTAGGTTGCTCAGGTCTAATTGATACCTGCCTTCAGTCAGAGTCCCTGTCTTGGATATGCTTCCTGTCAGGTTTATGATTTGATAATCTAATCGACTAAGATCCACATTCACATTGAGAAAACCGTCTGCCGTCATACTGTTTATACTGAATGTATCTTTCAGAGAATCGTGATTTAGGCCAGTTGCCATTTCACATTCTTCTGTTATATCGATGAGTGGCTGAGGATTAGAATAAATTCCCCCGAGTGGCGCTTGCTCGAAGCTTCCATCAGGGCATATGATGAAATATCGTGGTTGATAGGTGACATTCCATATATCCAGAATCAAGTCCTCAGCACCAGTGATTACAGGCACTTCTACATTATTGCTCGCAACCCATGAGGCCTCATTTGTAGTACTAGCATCGCGCTCAAATGAAAGTAGAACCAAGCTGCCATCTCCTCCTTGACCTAATGTGCTATATAGCTCTTCGATTCCGGGAATGGACCCATTGCATACACTACACCAAGTGGTGAAGACATCTATGACTACTGTCTTTCCTTGATTTAGATAGGATTGTAAGTGATGCGTATTTCCTTCTATGTCATCATATGTGAAATCAGGAAAAGTTGTGCCGGTAGGTTGAGCAAATGCAGTTTGAGCTGCGAACACTAGTGCAAAAAGAACGAGTAGCGTGTTTTTCATATTCCTAAGTTTGTCTTGCATGCATTCAATTCAGTTTTCTGAAAAGTGAATTTCAAAGATAATATTTGAACGCGCAGTATCACTCGGACACATATTATGCCGAAAAGTTGAGATTAAAAGGATTGGTGAATTCTTTATGGAACTGAGATTGAATGACCTCCTCTTACACTTACTTTTATCTCGAATTAAAATCCCAATCCCATGAAGAAATTCTACACATCTATTCTGTTCTCGGCACTTGTTGCACTTAATATTCAGGCTACAGATCATATTATCGGTACTCAAGGTCTGGCTTACTCTCCAGCTGTCCTTTCAGCTGAGATAGGTGATAATGTCACCATCTTAGCGTCAGCTAATCATCCAACCGCTGAAGTAAGCGAAGCCACATGGAGTGCTAACGGAACAACAGCTCTTATGGGTGGTTTCGGTAGTCATACTGCTTCATTTACCTTTTCTATCACCGAAGCAGGTTCTATATTCTATGTCTGTGTAAATCACGTTGGATCTGGAATGAAAGGAAGGATTAACGTTCTTTCTGTAGGTCTTACTGAAGCGAATGATGCTTTAGGAATCGAATTCGGGGCGAATCCTGTGAAGGATGGCCTTCTAAGTTATTCAGTGGTAGATCAGACACTTGTTGGATCGAACATAGAGATCTTTTCAGTAAGCGGAAGGAAAGTTATGGAGTACAGAATCTCTGCCAATAGCGGGTTGATTCAATTTAATCAAGCCCAAGGAAACTATATAATGGTCCTCCGTTCTACAGAAGGAAGTATCATTCTAAGCAAGCAGATCTTCCTAGAAGACTAAGCTGAAATGCTATTTAGAAAATCCATGGCCTATTAAAAGGTCATGGATTTTTTAGTTTCTATCCTTTCCTAGACATAGGGCAAGGACCATTTCTTCTTCACTGCCATGATGCGAATAAAGATGATCAAATGCACCGTAAGTACCATCGATAATCCTTGATCTAAAAAAGAACTGAAGCCCCAGTAGCTTATAGCTCCTGTCATACACGCTGTGGCATAAACTTCTTTTCTGAAGATTATGGGTACTTCATTGCAAAGAATATCACGGGTTACACCTCCAAACACAGCCGAAACTATCCCCATAAGTGCGGCTATATGGGCAGATAAGCCCATGTCTAATGTCTTCTGTACTCCAAGTATTGTAAAAAGACTTATTCCTATGGTATCAAATAGGAAAAAAGTCATGCGCAACTTCATAAGTCGTTCTTTGAAAAGAAGGTCAGAAAGACTGCGGCTACTTCCAAATACACATAGTTCATTTCTCTCAACCAAGCCACTGGTTTACTGCCTATTAAAAGATCACGAAGCGTGCCGCCACCAACTGCTGTAGCGAATGCAATGACCAAGGCTCCGAAGCATCCAGTTTTCGCTCAGATGCCGATATAGCTCCTGAAATGGCGAAGACCAAAGTTCCTACTAAGGTCCAATGTATATACCAATCCCATAAAATGTGCTCGTATAAAGAACGCTAGTCGAGCGTGGAAAAGCCAGAGTCAGCGAGACTTATAATTTGAAATTTTGGAAACCTTCTTCAAGTAACTCTTCATACCTTCCTTTGTCGAAGGAGAAGAAACGGGCTGGCTTATGAGCGACACCTTTTTGCTTCTCTTCTAATTCTTTGACGATGCCGAGCTTCATGATTTTCCTGCGAAAATTTCGCTTATCAATTTCTCTATCATGAATGGCCTCATAGAGCTTCTGAAGTTGACCTAATGTAAACTTGGGAGGAAGAAGATTAAAGCCAATAGGTCTAGTCTGCATATGTTCTCTTAAGCTGCCTAGTGCTTTTTCTAATAACTCATTATGGTCAAAGGCTAACTCCGTGACTTCATTTACTGGCACCCAGACTGCTGATTTCGCAAATGAACTGGCTACAGGAACGTAGTCGGTCATCTTCACTAGGCTGAAATACCCTATAGTTACTACACGTTCTTCAGGTTCAGACCTGATGCTCCGCAGCCAACGTTGATCGGCTTCTGAATTCATTCTATTCGGATTTCCGAACGCTCCGAATTGTTCCATGAAGATGTTATGAAGACCTGTGAGATCTTTCAATATGCGCATGGCTCCTTCATCTAGGTCCTCAACCATGTATATCAAGTCCCCAGGCAAGGCATATTGAATACTCTCATGAAGGAAGTCGCTATGGTACCTGCCCCGATCTATAAGCAGGACATGAAGTTTCTCGAAGTCAAAACCGAAGAGCACACAGTCTATAGAGATGTGCGGATTCAGGCGTTTTCCATTCAATTTAGTCACGTGATTATAGGTTAATTGAGCTAGCTTTGGAGCAAGTAAAAAATAGTAGTTTTACCAAAAAGGTGCTTAGTGTAAAGATAACAATAAGTGCTAAGTTTACAAGGAAGGTCTAGTAACTCTAAACAAGGATAAAGTCCATGGTATTAATTGTTGATAGTGGTTCTACGAAAAGTGATTGGGTTCTCTTAAAAAGTATGAATGACATAGAACTATTCAAAACTATGGGATTCAATCCCTATTTTCATAATGAGACCATAATAGCAAATGCGATAAAGCAGAATGAAGACTTATTTAAATACGCTGATGGCGTTGACCAGGTCTTTTATTATGGAGCTGGAGCAAGCAGTTATGACCTCAAGGCTATTGTGCATAGAGCATTGAAAAGGGTATTCACTAAGGCAGACATAATAGTTGATCATGACCTTCTGGCTTGCGCATACGCGACCTATACTGGAGTGCCTGCTATCAGCTGCATTCTTGGAACAGGCTCTAATTCCTGTTATTTTGATGGAAAAGAACTGACCGAAGAAGTTCCTGCATTGGCTTATATCTTAGGTGATGAGGGAAGCGGGAGCTACTTTGGTAAAAAACTTTTGAGCGCATTCTTATACCATCACTTGCCTGATGAAATCAGTAAGGACTTGGTTGCCAAGTTTGACCTAAACAAGGATGTCATTATGGAGAATGTCTATATGATGCCTCATGCCAATGTTTACCTCGCTTCCTTTATGCGTTTTATAGCAGACCATAAAGAAAATGATTGGGTAAAAGAGACAATATATGAAGGATTAAAAGAATTCATTCGCGTCCATGTATATTGCTTTAAGGAACATAAAGAAGTTCCAGTTCACTTTATCGGCTCTGTGGGCTATTTTTTTAGAGAACAACTTGAGCGTTCTGCCAAAGATTTAGGAGTAACGTTAGGCACTGTGACGCGCAAGCCTATTGATGGCCTCGTGGACTATCACATGAATCACATGTCCTTAAAACTGTCTTGAGAAATGAAAAGCAAGAGTATCGGTGATGTAAACAATGTGGTCATTGATAATCAAGAATTGACATTTAAGACCGATGACTTTTCTGGCTCCATTCACTTCTTTGCTGAAGATATCGTTAGAGTAAGACTTCGTCCTCATCATAATGAGGCTCGAGCTCATTCCTATGCCGTATCTATGGAACCTCAGTCAGTCTCTGTGAAGATAGAAAAGGCAGAGAATGAAGTGAAAATGAGCACTTCTAAATGTGAACTTCGCTTTACTAAATCTCCTTTTCGTATTTCATTTTATTCAGCTTCAGGAGAACTTCTTTCTCAAGATGATCCAGCCTTTGGAACATCGTATTTGGGGACGGAAGTGTGCACCTATCGGTCATTGCAAGAAGGAGAACGATTTCTTGGTATGGGAGAAAAAGTTGGGCCATTAGATAAGCGGGGCCATTCCTTTGTGAATTGGAATACAGATAAGTTCGGATATAGTGTTGATGAAGACCCGCTCTACTTGAGCATTCCTTTTTTTGTAGGGCTTCATCAGAAAGGCATGTATGGCCTCTTCTTGAATAACAGCCATCGTTCTCAATTCAACTTTGGGGCTTCTTCTCATCGCTATTCATGGTTCTCAGCTCAAGCTGGTGAGATGGATTATTTTCTGTTTAGCGGAGAAACTATCCCTTCTTTAATTGAAGCTTACACCCGACTCACTGGGCGCATGGAGCTTCCTCCTAAATGGTCATTGGGCTATCAGCAGTGCCGTTACAGCTATTATCCAGACCATGAGATTAAATCGCTAGCAAGAAACTTCAGAGACCGCAAGATTCCTGCTGATGTGCTCTATCTTGATATTCACTATATGCAGGATTACAAGGCGTTCACTTTTGACCAAGAGCGATTCCCTGACCCTGAAGGATTGCATAACGACCTTCGTGAGCAAGGTTTCAGAACCGTGGCCATTGTAGATCCCGGAATCAAAGTGGAGAAGGGATATGGTACGTATGATCGAGGGGTTCAGAAAAAACTCTTTATCACTATGCCTGATGGAGAAGCATATCAAGGACAAGTATGGCCAGGTTGGAGTCATTTCCCTGACTTCACAGATCCCAAAACGAGATCCTGGTGGGGCGAAGAATTAAAGTTCTATACAGATAAGGGTGTTTCAGGAATATGGAATGACATGAATGAGCCTGCAGCTTGGGGGCAGTCTTTGCCTGCTCATTTGGAATTCGAGTATGAAGGTGAACGCACAAGTCATCTTGAGGCACGAAATATTTATGGAATGCAAATGGCTCGCGCGAGCAAAGAAGGATTGCAGTCTCATCTAAATGGAGAACGACCTTTCATTTTAACACGAGCAGGATTTGCTGGAATTCAACGTCACTCAGCCGTTTGGACAGGGGATAATGTGTCTACTGATGAACACATGCTACTTGCTTGTCGTATGCAAGTGGGAATGGGAATTTCTGGAATTTCTTTTAGTGCAAATGATATAGGTGGATTCGCTCAGGAAGCCTCTCCTGCGCTCTTCGCCCGCTGGATGTCAATTGGTGCATTTCAACCCATGTTCAGAGCTCACACCCAAGTGAATTTTAAAGATGCAGAGCCTTGGAGTTTTGGGGAAGAGGTAGAACAGATTTCACGAAATTACATTGCTCTGCGCTATAGACTCTTGCCCTACATCTATTCCATGATTTGGCGCAGTACGCAGGATGGAATGCCACTTATGCGCAGCCTCGCTATGGAGGACCATATGAGGGCTGAAGTATATGATCAGCGTTTCCAAGATCAATTCTTGTGCGGGGATTCACTGCTTATCATTCCTTGCAGCAGCACCGTAGAATTGATAGAAGCATATTTCCCAGCAGGTTGCTGGTATGACTTATATACCGATGAGGTGTATGAAGGAGGAAAGACGCATTTCTTGCGTTGCCCTATCTATCGTTTGCCAGTATTTGTGCGTGCAGGAAGTATCTTGCCCATGCAATCGCAGACCCAGAGTACCGCTGAAAAAAATGATGAGGTTTTGAATCTTCATGTCTATCCTACTGCGAATGGGAGAATGGATTTATATGAAGATGATGGTATCAGTTTTGACCATGTGAAAGGCTCTTTTTGCCTGCGAAAAATGAGTCTCAAAAATGGAACATTAGTCATTACAACTGATGAAAATGGATCAAAGTCTGAGTTTAAAAAATTGAAAATTCTTATACACGGAATTGAAGAAAAAAAGGAGATTCTATATAACGGAAAGAACATTGCATTAAAATCCGAAGAGCATAGATTTATAACACCCATTTCTGGCATTGATACATTCTATGAGGATAAAGGAATAGAGTTAAGGTCTATTGTAAAGACCTTTGAAACTGAACTGATTTCAGATGAAATGATTTTTAGTGAATTAAAAAAAGCAGAAGGATGAAGCAGCTACTTTTTCTGATCGCTACTTTGTTCCTTATAGCTTGTGCTGAAAATAAGCAAGTCCCTTATACGGTTCATGAAAATTCGGATGTGGTGGGGCTTTGCTCTCCTTTTTCGCTGAGCTACGGAGAAAGTGTACTCTATCTTTCAGATTACTGTTTACTGCCTGGGAATTTGGATTCTATCAGTTCTACTGAAGGACTTCAGATCGCTCGTGAGGCTGATGTATTAAAAGTCAAACAATCTGATTCAGCATTGGCGATGGAGTCTGTTTTTCTATGGAAGGCAGGAGAAGCGTCTGTGATTCCAGTGAAAGTCTCCATGAATCTTCCCGTAAGATTTACGTTCGATTCAGAAGGAAAAGAATATAAAAAAGTTCAAATTAAAGGGGAAATGAACGCCTGGAATGTGAACGCAAATTCTTTTAGTAAGAAAGGAAAAGTCTATCAAACAGAATTCGTCCTTTCACCAGGGGAGTATCAATACAAAATGGTCTTTGACGGAAAAGAAGCCGCTGACCTTTCTAACCCTGATTCTGTAAGCAATGGAAATGGCGGGTATAATAATGTATTGAAGGTAGGGGAGACCAAGGAAGGAACGCTATTGATAAGCGCCATGGAAGTTGAGGGTACGCTTATAGTTTCTGGCGTCACTGAGGATTTGGAATGTATCGCAGTGTGGAACAATACGCCTTTGAAAATAGTGCGAATGAAGAATGGGGTCAGTCTAAAATTGCCTGATAATATAGACAAGATAGAACGATCATTCATTCGTATTTGGGCTTTTGATAAAGGACGTATTTCCAATGATATTTTAATTCCATTGTCCAATGGAGAACCAATTAAAGATGTCACCTTGCTCCATCGAAGTGATAAGCATTCCCTGAGTTTATACAACGTATTTATTGATCGATTTTACAACGGTGAAGCGGCCAATGATCGACCTGATACGTCAGGAGAAGTCTTGCCGAAAGCAAATCACATGGGGGGTGATATTCGTGGCCTTATTGATAAAGTGGATGCTGGTTTTTTTGAAGAGATAGGAGTGAATACCATATGGCTTTCCCCAATAGTGAAGAACACACCGAATGCCTATGGATATTGGCCTGACCCTGAAACTAAGTTCTCGCCTTATCATGGATATCGGCCCATTTCTTTCACACTCATTGACCCGCGATTCGGGACTGCTGCTGACCTACATGAATTAGTAGGGAAAGCTCATGCTAAGAAGATGAATGTCTTGCTTGACTTTGTTGCGAATCATGTGCATGAGGAACACCCTTATTACAAAGCGCATCCTGAAGTAGCCACAGATCTTTATTTACCTGATGGATCTCTTAACACAGAGCGTTGGGATGATCACCGGCTCACCACGTGGTTTGATACGTTCATGCCTTCCTTGAGATTAGATCAACCTGAGGTCTATGAAATGCTCAGCGATTCAGCGGTATTCTGGATTAAGAAATATAAACTGGATGGGTTCAGGCATGACGCTACCAAGCATGTACCTGAAATATTCTGGCGCACATTAACCCGGAAACTTAAAGAAAGTACAATTTCAAAAGGAACGCCTCTTTATCAAATAGGAGAGACTTATGGTACCCGTGAATTGGTGGCATCTTATGTCAATTCAGGTCAGCTCGATGCGCAATTCGATTTCAATGTCTATGATGCATGTGTATCTGCTTTGGTAGCACAGGATGGCAGTTTTGTGAACCTAGCTAAATCTATTGAAGCGAGCTTAGAATCCTTCGGGCATCATCATTTAATGGGGAATATTACTGGAAACCAAGACCGTGCACGATTCATTAGTTATGCTGGTGGCCAAGTGCGTTTCGATGAGAACGCCAAGAAGGCAGGTTGGACCAGAGAAGTAGGAGTAGGAGATTCTTTAGCCTATGATAAGAGCAAGGAATTATTCGCGCTTGTAGCCACCTTACCAGGCTTGCCTGTGATATACTATGGCGATGAGGTGGGCAGCTATGGCGGTAATGATCCTGATAACAGAAAGTTGATGCGTTTTGATGGATTGACACCTAAAGAGACCGACCTCAGAAAAGTAGCCACGGATTTGTTGAAGTTTAGAAAGAATTCACTGCCTCTGATGTATGGGGATTTCAGAGTTCTTTGGAAAGATGAAAAAAGCTTAGTCTATTCTAGAACCTATCTTGGAGACACCGTTTTCATAATATTCAATAATTCTGATGAGCAGAAATCCATCTCATTCAGGCCTGATGAGGATCAATCCGAGCACGCCATGATTTCATTAAAAGCAACAATGGTGGAGCGCATCGAAAACAATATGCTCAAGATCAACTTAGCGCCACGTTCATTTGAAATAATAGACTGATATGAAAACTTACTCTTCTCTTATTGGCAGTATGTTCTTGCTGATTATCGGCATCACTTCATGTAATCAACCTCAAGAAGTCAAGGTAGAGCCTGTCGTTGAAGTTCCATATGTAAAGCAAACTCCCGAATGGACAAAGAACAAAGGAATCTATGAAGTGAATCTCAGACAGTATACCAAGGAAGGTACCATTAAGGCCTTTCAAGAACACCTTCCTAGACTAAAGGAGATGGGAGTGGATATTCTCTGGTTCATGCCTTTGCATCCTATAGGTGTGAAGAATAGAAAAGGCGGATTGGGAAGCTATTATTCGGTGAAGGACTATAAGGGAATTAATCCTGAGTTCGGCAATATGGATGATTTCAAAGCGCTCGTTGCTGATGCGCATTCTCGTGACATGAAAGTGATTATCGACTGGGTGGCGAATCACACGGCATGGGATCATAAATGGGTAGAAGAAGGACACTTGGATTGGTACACACCTGATAGCATTGGAGGCTTGCAACCACCTATCGGGACAGACTGGTGGGACGTAGCCGATCTGAATTATGAGAATGAAGACATGCGAAATGAGATGATCTCTGACATGCAATTCTGGCTAAGAGAAGTAGACATTGATGGATTTCGTTGTGACGTAGCGGAGTGGGTTCCAGACGATTTTTGGGATGAAGCGCGTCATCGATTGGATGAAGTTAAGCCCGTATTCATGCTAGCTGAAGCAGAGCATGTGGAACATCACGTGAATGCCTTTGATATGAGCTATGCTTGGGAGTGGCATTTTATCATGAATGACTTGGCCCAAGGAAAAAAAGGAGCTTCAGATGTTGTCGCATATCTTGAAAAGGAAAAGCGTTTTGATGCAGAGGCATTCCGTCTGAATATGACTGATAATCATGATGAGAATACCTGGAAAGGAACAGTCAAAGAACGCTTAGGAGCTGGCGTTCAGACCATGGCAGTCATGTCGGCCACCATATTTGGAATGCCGCTAATCTATAGTGGACAAGAAGCTGCTTTGGATCATCGTTTGGAGTTCTTTGAGAAAGATGAAATAGATTGGACTGAGATGCCATTGAAGGGATTCTATATACGCCTCATGGATTTAAAACACAAGAACCAAGCTATTTGGAATGGAAGCTATGGTGCCGCTCCAAAGGTGATTAGCGGTATGGGCGATCAGCGTGTTATAGCATATGAACGTGTGAAAGATGGAAATGCAGTGGTGGTATTGATCAATATGTCAGACAAGGCAAGAAAAGTCAATCTAGAATCGGTCTCCCAAGCAGGATTTTATGAAGAGCTCTTCACTGGATCAGAGATGGAATTGAATGCAGGATATACTGAAGAATTAGGCCCTTGGAATTATAGAGTCTATCATATTACCAAGTAACATCAAAGGGACATGAATCAAGATAAACTGAATTACAAAGAGAAACCTACGCTCTCCTTCTGGCAGATCTGGAATATGTCCTTCGGTTTCATGGGGATTCAGTTCGGCTGGGGTCTCCAGATGGCCAATATGAGTGCCATCTATAATTATCTGGGTGCTGAGGCACATGAGATTCCTATGCTGTGGTTAGCTGCTCCGCTTACAGGATTGATTGTTCAGCCCTTAGTGGGATATTTTTCTGATCGCACATGGAATTCCAGATTAGGTAGAAGAAAACCATACTTCTTAGTGGGAGCTATTCTCTCCAGTTTGGCACTTTTGCTCATGCCTAACAGCTCAGCGCTATGGATGGCCGCAGGATTACTCTGGATCCTAGATGCATCCATTAACATCACCATGGAGCCTTTCAGGGCCTTTGTTGCGGATTTATTGCCAAACAAGCAACACGCGCGTGGCTTTACCATGCAATCTGTCTTCATAGGAGCAGGAGCTGTCATAGCATCTGCATTACCTTGGATGATGACGAACTGGTTTGGGGTGACCGATGAGGGCACCGTGAGTGCGATTCCTAATTCAGTTAGGTATTCATTCTATATAGGGGCAGGCGCCTTTATTGGTGCAGTTCTGTATACGATCTTTAAAACCAAGGAATACAGTCCTGAGGAGATGAAGGAGTATGGTGTGCAGATTCAAGAAGAGGATAAAAAAAGTGCACTTGAAGAGATAGTCTATTGCATTAAGAATATGCCGCCTCGTATGAAGAAGATGGCTTTAGTTCAGTTCTTCACATGGCCTGGGCTGTTTCTTATGTGGTTCTATTTTAATGACACCGTGGCCTATCACATCATGGGGGCTGAGTCAGCGGCTGATCCTTTATACAGAGAAGCGAATGAATGGGGGGGGATTTGTATGGCGTTTAAGGACTTCGTGACCTTCGGATTTGCATTCGCTATTCCTACCATATCTAAGAAACTTGGAAATAAATTAACCCACGTAGCATGTCTTGTTGCGGGAGCCATTGGCCTTATCTTAATGAGCTATTGGACTGACCCTAATTTGGTCTTGGTTTCCATGGTAGGAGTGGGTGTCGCATGGGCCAGTATTTTATCTATGCCATATGTGCTTATCGCTTCTGAGCTTCCGCAGGAGAAGATGGGTATCTATATGGGAATATTTAATTTCTTCATTGTGCTTCCTGAAATTATAGCCTCTTTGGGCTTTGGCTGGTTCATGAAGAATGTTCTAGAGAATCATCATCCATCGGCTTTGATGATTGGTGGTGTGCTCTTCGTGATAGCTGCAGCATTGACCATGAGGGTTAATGAACATCGACCTCAGGAGGCCTGATGCTGCTAAAAATACTTCATGAAAAAAGCCACCCCATTCCAGGGTGGCTTTCATTTTCTTAAATAAAAGGATGAAGCTTATTTCTGCTCGCCTTCGGCAGCTTTTGCTTTGTCCTTAGAGCAACATGACTTGGTCGCGTCTTTAGTGCATGCTGCTTTCTCTCCAGTTGCAGCAGCTTTATCCTTGGCACAGCACTCTTTTGCGCAATCCTTTGCACATTCTGATTTCTTTTTCTTCTTCTTGCCTCCGTCAGCAAGTTCAGTCTTCTCTTTACCGTTGTTTACAGTAAGATTGCTAGCTATAGCAATGGAACCTACAAATGCGAAGATGGATAGGGCTATCAATGTCTTTTTCATGGGTATAATTTATCGTTTGCACTACAAAGAAACGAAAAATCGTGCCAGAAGTTTCAATTTCACCAAACGGCAAGTTCGTCAACGCCTCCTTTGACGACCTGATCTATGCTCACCTTTACCTCGGCATCAAGTGGAATGAAGACGTCAACTCGAGACCCGAACTTGATGAATCCGAACTCCGAGCCTTGCTCTACTAGCTGCCCTGTTTGAGCGTAGCAGCGTATTCTACGAGCCACAGCACCTGCGATTTGACGCATAAGAACCTGGCCCTTTACTTGTTCTAGAACAACAGTTGTACGTTCGTTCTCTGTGGAGGATTTAGGATGCCAAGCCACTAAAAATTTTCCTGGGTGATACTTGTTATAAGATACCTTACCTGCTATTGGATTCCAATTAATATGCACATTCAATGGACTCATGAAAATGGAAATCTGTCGACATCTGCACTTGAGGAACTCCGTTTCTTCTACTTCTTCAATGACTACCACTTTCCCATCACATGGACTAAGGATAGAATTATCACGTAGATTTTGATGCCTGATGGGTACTCTGAAGAACTGAAAGAAAAGTATAAGAAAAACAGCAATAGTGAGCAGAATTAGTCCGAAGAGCAGGCCTGTTCCAAGAAAATGATGACTGAACATCAAAATCAGAACAGATAATAATGTAGCGCCCATGAGGAAAATATGACCCTCTCTATGAAATCCTTTAATCATAGGGCCGAAGGTAAGTCTATCAATCCATTCATCCATAGGTAAACGAAGACCACAGGAGCACTTAAGGTTACAGCATCGAAACGGTCAAGTAATCCGCCATGGCCGGGAAGGAATGAGCCTGAATCCTTCACGCCTGCCCTCCGTTTAAATGAAGATTCTAGTAGGTCGCCTGCTGTGCCCGTGCTGGAGATGATAACAGCGATCATCATTCCATCTAATCTTGGCCAAGAGCAGTATGGGGATAGAAAAAGTGAAAAGAAAACTGTCAAGATTAAACCTCCCACAAAACCTTCCCAAGTTTTTTTAGGCGATAGGCGCTCCCATAACTTTGTTCGGCCAAATTTTTTGCCAACTAAATAAGCAAATGTGTCATTGGCCCATATCAATATGAAGAACACTAATAAAGTGAATCTGAGGTCAGCTGATCCCGGGAAATAGGTCAACACTATGAAAGGAAAGGAAATCAAGCACAGGCTGAGTAGACTCATAGCCAATACTTTTGTTTCTCTTCGTTCAAGGTATGGATAGACTATGGCTAGGAATAGAACAAAGAACTGAGTAAAGCAAGGAATCTTGAACATTACCCCATGGCTCAAGATGAGAAAAACCATGGAATGCAATGAAGCAGATGCGATAGATTTTTTCTGACCAGTAAGGTTTTGAAATTCTAGATTTCCTAGGAACACGACACTTGAAAACAAAATCAAGGTGCTCACTTCACTCCACATAATCCCGAGGATCATAACAGCCACAAAGATTGCCCCGAACCAGAGTCTTTTCCAGAATTCGCTCATTCTTCTTGCTTGTCTTCTAGGAGGTGCTTCGCCTTCATGAAGTCATCCCTATGAACGAATATTTCTACTGAGCCGAAGGCATTATAAGCAGAGTCTTTTCTATTCATAATCACTGCTCTCAGTCCATCAGCCAGTAACTTGCTTAGTCTCAGCTCCATGTACATAATGTCCGAGGAGCTGTCTACGAGAATCCAATCTTTATTAAAGGATGAACTCATTAGCAATCAAGTGGCGTTGGCTTCATCAGTTGGAGTATCGTCTTCTTTGCTTACAGGCGTTTCAAGGGTTTCTTCACTGGTATTGCCTTCAGGGGTAACGACAGGGGGAGCAACCACCTTTTTCTCATTGGCTATGTGCAAAACGCTAGCCTTATCGTTCTTCTCCAATCGCATTCCGAAAATCTTCTCCAAATCCTCTTTGAAGATGACTTCTTCCTTGACTAGTTGATGCGCCAGTTCAGTTAGCTTGTCTTTGTTCTTGCTTAAAATATCCTTCGCACGAGCATATGATTTCGCAATGAGTTCACTCACCACTGTATCTATTACTTCAGCTCGCTTTTCGCTATATGGCTTAGAGAAGGAGTAATCGCTTTGTCCTGAACTGTCATAGTAGCTGATATTTCCAAGCTTCTCATCCATTCCATAGACAGTGACCATTGCATAGGCTTGCTTAGTCACTTTCTCTAGGTCGCTCAATGCACCAGTTGAGATCTTCCCGAATACAATCTCCTCAGCAGCTCTTCCACCCAGCGTTGCACACATCTCATCAAGCAGCTGCTCAGTGGTGGTAATCTGACGCTCTTCAGGTAAGTACCAAGCAGCGCCAAGAGATTGACCTCTAGGAACGATAGTTACTTTAATCAGTGGTGAAGCATGCTCAAGCAGCCAGCTTACTGTAGCGTGGCCAGCCTCATGAAATGCGATAACTTCTTTCTCCCTCGGGGTAATAATTTTATTCTTCTTCTCTAATCCACCGATAATCCTATCTACTGCATCCAAGAAATCCTGTTTTCCAACAGTCTTTTTCTTCTTACGTGCAGCAATCAAGGCAGCTTCATTGCAGATGTTAGCGATATCAGCACCTGAGAATCCTGGAGTTTGTTTAGCCAAGAAATCTACCTCTACTGTATCATCTATTTTGATTGGTTTCAGATGGACCTTGAAGATAGCCTGCCTCTCATTTAGATCCGGCATATCTACGAAAATCTGCCTATCAAATCTTCCTGCACGCATAAGTGCTCGGTCAAGGATGTCAGCACGGTTAGTAGCGGCAAGAATGATAACACCACTATTCGTCCCGAAACCATCCATCTCAGTTAAGAGCTGGTTCAGGGTGTTCTCTCGCTCATCATTACTACCCATGTTCGCATTCTTCCCACGAGCGCGTCCTATGGCGTCTATCTCGTCTATGAAGATGATGGCAGGTGCTTTTTCTGTAGCCTGTTTGAATAAATCTCTTACACGACTTGCCCCAACTCCTACGAACATCTCTACAAAGTCAGACCCTGAAAGTGAGAAGAATGGCACTTGAGCTTCGCCTGCTACTGCTTTGGCGAGTAATGTCTTTCCCGTTCCTGGAGGTCCTACAAGCAATGCGCCTTTAGGAATCTTAGCTCCGAGTTCAGTGTATTTCTGTGGGTTTTTGAGGAAGTCTACAATCTCCTCTATTTCTTCTTTAGCACCCTCTAATCCTGCCACGTCATTGAAGGTGACATTCGTCCCTTTTCCTTTGTCAAAGACCTTGGCTCTTGATTTTCCTATGTTGAATATTTGTCCACCTGGTCCTGATCCTGCTGATATCTTGCGCATGACGAAGATCCAAATGGCAATCATGACACCCAGTAAGAGTACCCATTGAAGTAATTCCCTTCCCCAATCTTGGCGTGTCTCAAAAGCATAGTTAACTCCATACTCTGTATTCCAGCTTTGAAGTTCATCCTCGAAATTCTTCATGTCTCCGAACTGAGTCATGAATTGAGGACCCTTATTCATGTCCATCCCCAAGAATGGTTTGCTGACCTTGTCCTTGTATTTATCAGCCTTCAGGGCTTCTTCTGTCAAGCTAACCTCAGCCACAGATTTATTAATGACTAGGATGCGTTTTACTTCGCCATCCTTTACCATCTGAGCCAGTTCGGTAGGCGATTTATTGCCTAGAGCACCATTATCGCTGAACATGGTCAACATGAGAAGTATCCCTGTAACCACTGCGAAGATCCAATAGAAGCTGCTATTACCAGGTCCTCCTTCTCCTTTGCCGTCCTTTTTCTTATTCTCTTCTTCCATGCTTAGTTTCTATTGGCTTTTCTGACTTTGAGTGGCTCTGTAGTTTCTTCTGAAATCCTAATAATCTCTGCATCTGCCCATAATTCTTCCAAATCGTAAAAGGAACGTGTGTCCTTATGGAAGATATGAGCCACGATATTTACGTAATCCAAAATCACCCATTGAGCTGTCCTATATCCTTCAGTTTTCCAAGGATTTTCACCCAAGTCTTTTTTGGTGTATTCTTGGATTTTATCTGCTATTCCTGATACTTGTGTTGTGTTGTTTGCATGACAGATTACGAATTGGCCGCATACAGCTCCACTCAAGTTTGTCATGTCCATTACCACAATGTCAGTCGCCTTCACATCTTCCATTCCTTTAATAATGGACTCCAATAGGTCATTATTAGCTTTCTTTGTAGGTACTCTCATTCAGGCATTTACATGTTGACACAAAACTACTATGATTCAGCTGCTTTGCGCCTTACTATTTGATTTATTCTGATGTTTAGACCAGGTGCTGAAATAATTCGACTTCAACGCGTAGACTCTACTAACAATTATGCGGCCGAACTGCTCAATAATGGTATTGTGACAGAAGGTACTGCTATTATGGCATATGATCAGTTAAAAGGAAGGGGACAAAGAGGAAGTTCATGGAAGATGGTGCCAAATGAGGACTTAGCAGTGTCCTTTATTTTCTATCCTAAAATAGAAGATGTAGGAGCTTTTGTCTTCAACAAAGCAATCACATTGGCTATTTGTGACACCGTGCGTTATTTCACAGGTCCTGGAGTTACCATCAAGTGGCCCAATGACATTTTGTTTAAAGGAGAAAAGGTAGGTGGTATTCTCATTGAGCTTGCCTGGCAGTCTGTCGCAATCAAACATGCAATAGTGGGCATTGGTTTGAACCTTGCAACTAGTCTATATAAGGATTGGAGCGGAGTGACCAGTATTGGAGAAAGATACAGTGACGTGCTTAGAGAAGAAGTATTAGAAAAGCTATGTGATTGTCTTGGATATTGGTATGCTCACCTTCACGGGCATAATTATGAAGAGATTCGAACTACCTATCGGGATCGATTATTTAAAAGAGGAGAAAGAGTGGCGCTGAAAGGTAGCGCAGGCAGTGTTGAAGGGGTCTTTGAAACGGTAAATGATGTTGGTAGTATAATCTTAAGAACCAGTCAAGGAAGCCAAGAGTTTGCTCATGGACCTTATCGCTTACAGATGGATTAAGAATTATAACTGAGAAGACACATCCAGGCTTCTAGTAATTTTCCTTCCTTAATAAAACTGCTAGATTTTCTATGTAATGCTTCAAGAAGTTCTTCAGGACTATCTTGGAAATCTATGAAAATATCAGAGATTATTTCTAGTTTGAAATCATTCACCTGAGTCTCATCAGGAATGGCATGAAGAGAAGCTAGAACGCCTAGCTCATTTCCTGTCAACACCTTGCTTGTTCTGGCCTCAGGTGGAAGTGATTCAAAGCCAACACCGGTAACAGATACATCACTTTTAATTTGAAAAAGCGCAGTGCCATTTGCCCGGGAATACCATGCTCCACCCATCCTACCGATGAGGTCAATTTTATAAGGGTCTATCCACCCTTTTTCATCAAGTACATCATCAGCAATGTGCATACGAAGTACTTCACATATCATCAAGTTCCCCGCGCCTCCTTGAGCTCCTAATTTCTTAATTTCTATCAACTTACATTCTAGCTGCATAGGTGATTCGGCCACACGAGGAGGTTTTACATCTATGCTCTTTAATTTTTTAAGACCAGCCTTATCGAACTCATCCACTCCTTTGGGATATTCCAAACTGCTCAGCACCATTTGTTGCATGAGATTATATGGAACAACATTGACCACACATTCAGGAATTTGCTCTAGGTTTTCAAGTGTATGTTTGATGGTGTTGTCCCTGCCTTTGCGAGCAGGGGAGAAGATGAGAACAGGAGGATTACTGCTGAACAGATTAAAGAAGCTGAAAGGAGCGAGATTCACATTTCCTTCTGTATCTACTGTACTCACCCATGCTATAGGTCTAGGTCCTATGCCGCCAAGTAGCAGCCCATGGCTGGTCTTCTGGTCCAAATCATCCTTCCCGTAATCCTTGAATTTTCTCATGCAGTGCAAAGTAAATGAAATAGCGCTTTATATTTCTCAAATAGGAAGGCTAAAAAGGCTACTTGTCCACCTCCTAATGCACTATATTTGCATTGCGAGGTAGAAACGCGATATTCTAAAAATCACGAAACGAGTCATCAACAGGTGAGTTGAGATAACTGCGGGGGTAGCTGGTGATGTTTTTTACAGGGATATATTATGCTAAGACTAGTACTCAAAGCACTGTGCTTCAGTGTTGCTATATTTTCGACTGCCAGTATTTCCGCTCAGAACTGGAAACAAACCCAAAAGGTTTTACCACCTATTGATCCTACATCTCCTATAGGAGGGCAATCGGACCGAGTCGGTTGGGCCGTTGCTGCTGACGCTAATGTCATGGTTACAGGTGCTCCGGATAGCGATGTGAATGGTACAAGTTCTGGTGCCGCTTATGTATATGAGCGAGTCGCTGGTACTTGGGAATATACAGGAGAGATTTTTCCTGTAGGAGGCAATAAGCTGGATAACTTTGGATATTGTGTTGATGTTTCTGGAAACAGAATCGCTGTAGGTGCGCCTGGAGATAGTCCTGGGGCAACTTCATCAGGATCAGTTTTTATTTTTGAGAAAATAGGTTCTGAGTGGACCCAGACCGCTGTCCTTAGTCCATCAGACCCTGCGTCTTTTGACCAATTCGGTTATAGTGTTTCATTGGACGGGGATAGGCTTATCGCAGGTTCTTTTGAGGATGATGACAATGGATTCAGTTCTGGATCAGCATACATCTTTGAATTCAATGCAGGCAGCTGGTCACAAGTGGCTAAGCTCATCGCTTCAGATGGATTAGATAATGACTATTTTGGGATTTCAGTTTCAATCTCTGATACCATTGCGGTTTGTGGAGCTTATCTTGGAAACGCTGGTGGAAGTGACAGAGGTGCAGCTTATGTGTTCTACAAGAACAATGGTCTTTGGTCTCAGCAACAAAAACTCATCGCACCTGATGGTTTAAACGGAGATCAATTCGGAGTGAGCGTTGCTGTGAGTGGGAGCAGAATTGCTGTTGGAGCTAATTATAGAGATGATGGAGGCAACAATGCAGGAGCGGTCTATACCTATAGTCTCAGTGGTCTCACATTCACATTCAGCCAGAAATTACTTGCATCAGATGCTGCTGCTAATGACTTTTTTGGGCACCATGTAAACTTAAAAGGAACTGACCTTATCATAGGTGGTTGGGCCAATGATGACCTAGGAAATGCTTCTGGTTCTGCGTATGTATTCACCTTCGCTGGGTCTTGGGCCCAACAGCAGAAACTTTTGGCTCCAGATGGGGCAGCACAAGACTATTTCGGATATGCAGTTGATATTTCTGAAAATCAAGTGATTATAGGTGGGAGAGGAGATGATGATTCAGGAAATGATTCAGGATCTATCTATATTTTCAGTAGGGATCTGGACGTATGGACGTTCAATTTTAAAGGAACGGCCAACGATATGATTGATGATCCGAGCTTGGATCTATTCGGTTCTCATGTCGCATTAGATGGAATGAATGCACTCATAGGTTCATATGGTGATGATGACCAAGGTGTCTCTGCAGGCTCAGTGCGATTCTATCGTTTTGATGGAAATTCATGGGTGGATCAAGGAAAATTCTACTCTAGTGATATTGCCCAACAAGACTTTTTTGGATTCAGAGTCGCGCTTTCAGGGAATACTGCATTGGTGAGCTCTTATGGTGACGATGACTTTGGGGATTTCTCAGGAGCAGTCTATGTGTTCGAGCGCATTGGCGGAGTCTGGGTTCAGGTTCAAAAACTAATCTCAAGTGATGCCGCTCCTTTTGATGACTTCGGATATAGCTTGGCCATTGATGGAGATTATGCTGTTATAAGCTCTTATCTCGATGATGATTTTGGAAATTTCTCAGGGTCCGCTTATACATTCAAGAGAACTGCAGGTATCTGGATTCAAACTCAAAAGCTTCTTCCTAATGCTGGAGCAGCTAATCAGCAGTTCGGTTTTGATGTAGATATTCATGGAACACAGATTGTCATAGGAGCAAGAAATGATGGTACGAGCGTCTCCTTCGGAGGGGCAGCGTACATCTATGAGCGCACAGGAGAAACTTGGGCTCAGACAGCTAAAATCAAACCTAATGACAATTCAGCAAATAAAGTCTTTGGATCTAGCGTGTCTATTTCGCAAGGTATCGTATTAGTGGGTGCTTTAGGTGATAATGCGGGTGAATCTGACTCTGGAGCTGCATATGTCTTCGAAAAAGTAGCTGGAAATTGGACGCAAAAAGCTAAACTAAAACCTGATACAATTATAGCTGGGGAGTACTTCGGATACTCTGTCGATAACGTTGGAAAAAAATTGCTCATTGGTGCGTATAGAGGCAAGAACGCATCGAATGTCGCCAGTGGATCAGCTTTCATTTTTGATGGGTTCACAGGTCCTTATCTTCAAGCTCAGAAATTGACAGCCAATGAGGGAGTGCTCAATGATTACTTCGGGATACATCTTGCTTTGGATGGAGAGAATGCGCTCATAGGTGCACAGTTCGATGATGATAACGGAGATAACGCAGGAGCTGCATACTTCTATGCTGATTGTGCTGATTTAGACAATAATGGGGTCTGTGATTTCGCTGAAACCACCATTACCAATAATGAATGTGCAGGTGCCACGGAATTGACACCTTCTATTTTTGGAGAGTCGGACTGGTATCAGCAAACTCTTTTTGGAGCAACACAATCAGAAATAGGGTGCACTGGGGTAGCTGATGACGATGTCTGGTTCAGATTCATAGCCATCAGTCCCCATGATGTCATTATTGCACAAGATCCTTCGAGCAGCTTTAATGCCGTGATTGAATTATTTAGTGAGTGTGGAGGCGCTTCACTGGGATGTTTTGATGCCTATGGTGATGGAGCCGCTGAGAGAGCACTTCCTGGTAATTTGGTTCCTGGTCAGGAATACTTTTACCGCGTCTATGATGCAGGAATAGCCTTGAGCCCAACGGCTTCTATTCGGACACAAGTCAAGACATTTGAAGATTGCAAATTGCGCGCACCCTATTGTGGTGCCTCAGATATGCAGTTGATCCAGTCTATTTATTGCGAACGAGATGATCTAGGTGAACTATATGCTAATCCAGTGGTAGGAGTATATGGCTATGGATTCCGTTTTCAAGAACAAGGAGGAGGATTGGACGTCAGCATTCAGCATCCTTCAGTAGATGGATTTTATCTGCAGTTGAGCAACGTACCCGGTCTTCAATATGGCAAGACCTATAATGTGACTGTTCAGCATTTGATAGGAATTACTGCCAATGGTTTCTTAGCCAATTATTGGAGTGGTTTCGGAACGGTCTGTACACTTGCCTTGCAAGTAAATTTACCAACTACCTCTGTCGTAAATGAATACTGTTCTGGAGCTGTTGACTTCTATCTCGCTGATCAACTTCAAGCGTACTTCGTTTCTGGCGCTGACAAGTATCGTTTCACTTTCACCGGGACAGGAGGAACAGATAATGGAGTCGTCAAGGTCAAGGAGACGGTGAATTATGCACTGTTCCTTCATACTGTAGGATATGGTGCAGCAGGATTGAGATATGGAAATACCTATCAAGTCACTGTTCAAAGCCGCATCAATGGTGTGTGGTCGGGTATGGGGCTTTCGTGTAACATCAATATGTCTATGCAGCCACCTGATACTGAGATGAGAGCAGAGTTCTGCAACGGGACATACTTATTCCCTCAGTCTAACTATGTGCTCGCGCAACAAGTCTTTGGGGCTACGCAGTATGAATGGAGATTTACACCAAGTATGGGTGGATCATCCCATACTCAAATGACTCTTGGTGTGTCATTTGCGTTTCACTTAACTAGCTTGCCTTTTGTTTCAGGGACAACATATAATGTTGAAGTAAGAGCCTTGGCTGGCGGTGTATGGGGTGATTATGGAAATTCATGCATGATTACTATTCAGGCTAATCCAGATTTTCAAGGACCTGAAACGACTTTGGCAACTAAGAATCTTTTTGATGCTCAATTGAAGATCTATCCTAATCCGGTAGCAGATTTTGAATTTATCTTGTCCATGGAACTTCAAGGAGGAGAAGATAATCTCCAAATTCAGATCTATGATATCTCAGGAAGATTGCTCTTCGCTGAACAACTCGCTTCTAAAGGAAATCAAGTGAACCATAAGGTCATTCTTACTGACGATATTGCTCCTGGACAGTATGTACTAAGAGTGATTTCCAAGGATTTGAGCCGCACCGTACCACTAGTGATTGAGTAGATTACTTACAGCAGTTAGTGAACGATTATTGTGCCTACTTAAAGTGTTCTGGCAAGTCTTAATGACTTGTTAATGAATTATTTAAGGTATGAATTCAAAAACAATTTTAGGTTAGTCCCAAAATCCTCACATTGGATAGGAATTCATGGTTTCTGTGGTCTTTGATGAAGATCAGAGCTCTTCAGAGTATTTGGAGACCTTAGACATAACAGGTAAAGTGATTCAAGGAGAACGTACTTCAGCAAAAGGTGATTCTATGCATTTGAAGGTGAATCAGAAGGGTACACTGGATTCCGGGCTTTATTTGGTCAGATTATCCATTGATGACAGGACCTTTACCTCTAAATTGATGATAAATCCTTGATGGCGAGAAGTTAAAAGAAGATTAATCTGAGAATCTTGCGAATTTCAGGTTCATAATATCTATTTTTGCGACCCCTGATCCAGAAAGAGTACTTCTGGGTCATGACCAAAGGGTCTTTATGGGAATGTTGCGGGTGTGGTGAAATTGGTAGACACGCTTGACTTAGGATCAAGTGCTTCACGGCTTGGGGGTTCGAGTCCCTCCACCCGCACTTATGTACTTCGGGACGAGAATACAGTCCTGATCGAACCGTTTCATGACAATGAAGGTTCAACGGATACTAATCCGCCCACAGAAAAAGGGAAGTCAAGAGGATGAAATGTTCTTTTCAAGATTTCCAGAACATAAGAGTGAAGCAGATTGTTAACTCCGAATAGGTCAAAGACTCAGGGCACTCTAATCC
>CALFHF010000241.1 GCA_937875855.1 uncultured Flavobacteriales bacterium | reverse complement strand
GTAAAGCAGGAACTCTATACCTCACACTCGCACCGAGAACCGGAGTCACAGTACCTATAAGTATTCCCATGCCTAAAATAAATGAGATGCAAAAAAGCAGCATACGCATGTTAATTTTCTTGCTGCGCTTAATTAATGCGAAGAGCAAGATAATCATATAAAAGAGATTCTCCACTCCTGCCATGCCGTCAAGCATAGACCTCATCTCCCAACATCCAGGTCTGAAATACGTGCGCCACACAGCGCTGGGGCTCGCTTTCAAGAAACCCCATAAATCAGTGAATCGTGGAATATCAATGACAGAGCCAGCCGCTACACTGGTCGCCACATTGAAGAAGTCCTTTTGTTTTACACTCAGCACTCCTATTACATCTAGGCTAGGAACCCATTGGGAAATAAAAAGTCCGAATAGAATAAAGCCGTGTATAAATAGGAAGACATGAAGCATTTTTTCTTTTCTGTAGGACGAGATAATCAAGAAGAGAATTCCAGGAAAAATAGCGAGGGCAACATAAGGTTTGATGAATAAAGAAAGTAAGACAGCACATGCCAGCAGCAGTTTATTAGGACCCTTTTCATCAAGATCTTTAAGGCTGAATAACAGAAGTCCCATCGGCAATAAAACCAAAGCTTCTTTGAGGGGAGCGCTTCCCCAAAATAACAGCGAAGGAGCTACAATAAAAAGCAAGGAAAAGGACCAAGGCGGAAGCTTATAAAGACCACTTATACCTTTAAACATTAGAATAATACCAAGCAAGGAAATCAGGTTAAAGAGGATAGAATGAACCTGATATTCTCCATGGCTAAAAAAAGCCATGACCGCATTTACACGAATCATTGCTCTATTATCATTAACCTGAATCAACTCATAGGATCTGTCCCAATAATTCAGTTCATGACTTATTTCCTCAGCTCGCTCACTTGAATGATTGCCGCTAAAGAGCTCAAAGAAAAGTTCAGGCTTTTCATGGAAAGACTCCTTGATGCGCACGCCATCATCAAAATACTTGAAGACGTCTGCCTCATTTCGGGGGATATCGATGACCTGTGCGTAGATAAACCAGACAATGACTCCCACTGCTACTTTGAGTAGAAAAGCCAGAGATATCCACAAAGGGGATAAACCTTCAATCCTCATCCATGACCATTTGAAGATCAATACGAGGCCGAATGTCAGTGATAAGAGGGAGATGAGTAGCGTCATCAGGGCATGAAGTTAGTCCTCTCCCGGAATATTTATCCCCATGGTCCATCTAACCCTCAAAAAGGCTTACGAATGGCTAACTTTGCAGCTCATTTTCGAGCAAGGACTATGGAGAGCACACAGATAGAGGCTAAAGTTGATTTCGCTACCGCCAAGAAACTTGGATTGATTCAAGAAGAATATGACAAGGTCATTAAACTTCTTGGTCGAACCCCTAATTTCACTGAGCTGAGCATTTTCGCAGTGATGTGGTCAGAACACTGCAGTTATAAGAATTCCATAAAGTGGTTGAAGACGCTGCCGCGCACAGGCCCGCACATGCTCGTGGAAGCAGGAGAGGAGAATGCCGGCCTTGTAGATATCGGTGATGGTATGGGTTGTGTCTTCAAAATTGAAAGTCATAATCACCCTTCAGCTATTGAACCGTATCAAGGTGCAGCGACAGGTGTTGGAGGAATTAACAGAGACATTTTCACCATGGGGGCACGTCCAGTGGCTCAGCTGAACAGTTTACGTTTCGGAGATATCAAAAACGAACGTACCCAGTGGATAATGAAAGGTGTTGTCAAAGGGATTGGCGATTACGGGAATGCCTTCGGAATACCTGTAGTAGGGGGTGAAGTTTTCTTTGATAAGGTCTATGATCAGAATCCATTGGTCAATGCTATGAGCGTTGGATTATTGGACGTCACCAAAACCATCTCAGCCATATCTAAAGGAGTTGGAAATCCTGTCTACATTGTAGGATCTAGCACAGGAAAAGACGGTATTCATGGAGCGACCTTCGCATCAGGTGACCTTACTGAAGAGAGCGCGAAGGACCTTCCTTCAGTGCAAGTAGGTGATCCCTTCCAAGAGAAATTATTGCTCGAAGCCTCCCTCGAATTAGCTGATACTGATGCCATGGTGGGCATGCAGGATATGGGTGCAGCTGGGATTACTTGTTCCACTTCTGAAATGTCAGAAAAAGGCAGCCATGGTATGGAAATCCATTTGGACAAAGTCCCAACACGTCAGCCTAATATGAAGCCTTTCGAGATTCTACTCTCTGAATCACAAGAGCGCATGCTCGTTGTCGTTCATAAAGGCAAGGAAAGCATCGTTGAACGCATCTTCAAAAAATGGGACCTGAATGCTGTGCAGATAGGAACAGTGACAGAAGGAGATCGATTGAAATATTACATGGAGGGTGAGTTAGTGGCTGATGTACCTGCTTCAGAACTCGTTCTGGGAGGTGGTGCTCCAGTCTATGACCGTTCCTGTAAAGAGCCTGCGTATTATGCTAAAAGCAAAGAATTCAAGATAGATTCTATCGCAGAACCTAAGGATTTGAAGGCCGTGGCTGATGCCCTTTTAGATAATGTGAATCTAGGCTCTAAGAAATGGATCACAGAGCAATATGATTCTATGGTGGGAACAAAGAGCATGGGAACTAATGACCCAAGCGATGCAGGTGTAGTGGATGTGCGCGGAACGAATAAAGCACTAGCATTGACTGTAGATTGCAATGCCAGATATGTGTATGCTGACCCTGAAGAAGGTACTGCCATAGCCGTAGCCGAAGCAGCGCGTAACATCGTCTGCTCAGGAGGTGAGCCATCAGCCATTACGAATTGCTTGAATTTCGGGAATCCATATAACGAAGAAGTATTCTGGCAATTTGTAGGTGCAATCAAAGGGATGGGGAAAGCTTGTAGAAGGTTTGAAACACCCGTCACTGGAGGAAATGTCAGTTTCTATAATCAAACCGCACTGCCTACGGGTGAAGTTCCTGTATTCCCCACTCCAACTATAGGCATGCTGGGTCTCTTGATGGACAAGACGAACAAGATGACCATGAGTTCTAAAGCAGTTGGAGACCGCTTGTACCTCATCGGAGTATCAAGGAATGACATCAATTCTTCAGAGTATCTAGTTTCTTATCACGGCCAGCGTCTTTCCCCAGCACCTTATTTCGACATAGAAGAAGAATTTGCCATGCAAGACTGTGTGAAGGAATTGATCAAAGCAAAGGCAATCAGCTCTGCACATGACGTATCAGACGGAGGCTTGTTCAGTTGCTTATTCGAGAAAGGACTGCAGCGCAGATTTGGTTTCGATATTAGCTCTGAAGAAGGAATACGCAAGGATGCCTTCTTATTCGGTGAGCCCCAAAGCCGTGTAGTCATAAGTGTGAATAACAGCAATGAAAAGGCTTTCTTGGAAAAAATGAAGGCTATGAAGACGCCTTATCGTCTTCTTGGAAAAGTGACTGACGGTAAAATTGCCATTGACGAAGTTTCCTTCGGAAGTATGCAGGAGGCTATAACGAAGCACGAAAATGCCATCACCTCTCGATTGAACAACTAATCTTGAAGAAATTTCTAATTATATCTGCGATTCTACTTCTGGCTATAGGAGCGGGATATTATATGTGGCGCACGTATCCATATAGTACAGGTTCACGCACAGGTTTCTTGGTCAAGCTCTCTAAGAAAGGATATGTGATTAAGACCATGGAAGGGCAGATGAACTTGGGTGGTCTTCAGAATGGAATTTTGGAGACCTGGTCTTTTTCTATTCGGGATAAAGCCCTCTACCATCAGTTAGAAGCTTTGGAAGGAAAAAAGCTACGCTTGGAATATGACGAAGTGAATGATTCCTTCTTCTGGATGGGCGACACGAATTATTTCATCACGGGCTATCAAGAAAAAGAATGAGCATGGATTTTAAAGGAGTGACGTATCAATCTATAGAACCCTTGGATGAAACCTTAATGGAAAGACTTCC
>CALFHF010000240.1 GCA_937875855.1 uncultured Flavobacteriales bacterium | reverse complement strand
CCTGCTTGAACGCATTCTATCAAGATGCTTTCATAAACGATGTCCTTAACATAGGTTCAGCTCATGAGATTACAATTCTAGAGCTAGCTAATCTCATTATAAAGGTCACTAAAAGTGATTCTAGGATTATACATCTCCCAGCTTTGGTTGAAGGAGACATGAAGCGCAGGCTTCCTGATAATTCAAAGATGATGACACTCATCGACCGTCCATTACTATCCTTAGAAGAAGGCTTGAAGAAAGTCCTTGCTATGCCTGAATTCATCATGACTTGATGCCTCTGAGCCTCTGATGTGTGGGATAAGCGGGATATATGGGCTTGAGAAAATAACAGACCCTCGGGCAAGCGTTTCCGCTATGAATGATACCTTGGCCCATCGTGGACCCAATGCGTCAGGAATATTCCTCCAAGACCAAGTATGTATAGGACATCGCAGGCTATCAATCATTGATCTTGATTCAGGATCAGACCAACCTTTTCTAGATCCTTCAGGTCGTTTTGCACTAGTTTTCAATGGCGAAATCTATAATTATCGTCAACTAAGGGAGCGAATCAAGAATTGGGAATTCAAAACTCAAGGGGACACTGAAGTCCTTATGGCTGCATACGCTGAATGGGGAATAGACTGTTTGGATCTCTTTCATGGAATGTTCGCCTTTGCCTTATGGGATATTAAGAAGCAGAGACTATTCCTGGCAAGGGATAGGATGGGAATCAAGCCATTATACATAAGCATGAATAAGGGTTCCATCATTTTTGCTTCAGAAATGAGAGCCCTCCTTGCATCTGGATTAGTACCTGCAAAACTGGACCATACTTCCCTGTGGAGTTACCTGCAATATCAGGCGGTGCACGGAGGGGCCACGATGATTGAAGGAGTGCACATGATGCCGCCATCTCATTACCTTGAAATTCATGACAATGAGCAGGAACTGAAGAGATATTGGTTCCCTGGAGATAAATACATTGCGGGGTTAGATCAAAGTAATCCTGAGTTAGTCGCAGCTAAGGTGAGGGAGAAACTGAGGACGGCTGTAGAACGCAGACTAGTCTCTGATGTTCCTTTTGGGGCCTTCTTATCAGGAGGAATAGACTCTAGCGCCATTGTTGCGCTTATGGCTGAGACCTCAAGCACACAGGTCTCTACGTTCTCTGTGACTTTTGCGGAAGAAGAGTATTCAGAAGCCAAGTATGCAAGACTTATAGCCGATACTTACCACACAGCACATCATGAGATAAAACTCAGTCCTAAAGACTTCTTAGAGAGCCTGCCTGAGGCACTAAATGCCATGGACCATCCCAGTGGAGATGGGCCTAATAGTTATGTGGTAAGTAAAGTCACCAGGGAAGCAGGTATTACTATGGCGCTCTCAGGACTAGGAGGAGATGAGCTCTTCGCAGGATATGGTGTGTTCTCCAACGCCAAGAAACTATTAGAAATGAAATGGCTTCAAGTCTATCCTATGTTTATGAGAAGACTAGCTGCCCTTGTGCTCAGAAACGTAAAGAGAGATGCTCAGGGAGCTAAGATGGCCGAGGTTTTAACTTTGCCATGGATGGATCTTTTGCATATTTATCCAGAGTTGCGTAAGGTACTGATAGACAGAGATATAAATAATCTTATATCAAGTAAAAATGCAACATTTGATTCAGCGGTCAGGATGCACTTAACACGCGTACCAGAAAAGTGGAGAAGCTGGCCACAGATCAGTCAGATTTCTTGGGCTGAGATGAATTCCTATATGATAGATACCTTACTCAGAGACACAGATCAGATGAGTATGGCGCATGCCTTAGAAGTGAGAGTACCCTTCCTAGATCATGAACTCGTTGAATACGTCCTAGGCCTCCCTGATATCATGAAAACAGGCCAAGGACCTAAACCATTACTTGTCAAAGCGATGGGAGATCTGCTGCCTAGGCAGATTATAGACCGTCCTAAAATGGGATTCACCCTTCCTTGGGAATTCTGGATGAAAGGAGAATTGAAGGGATTTTGTGAGACTCATCTTAAAAATCTGGGTGAAAGGGCTATTATTGACAAGAACTTCGTTCTGCAAATGTGGAACTCATTTTTGAAAGGAGATAAGCGCTATACGCATGCTCGTATATGGCACCTAGTCGTCCTAGAACACTGGCTTAGTAAGAATCATGTCGAAACTTAATGTCTTGGTCTATATCGATTGGTTCAGCCCTGGATTTAAAGCAGGCGGTCCAATACGATCCATGGTCAATATGTCTGATAGATTGAGTTCGAGCATTTGCTTTCACATTATAACTTCAGATAGGGACTACATGTCTGAGGAGCCATATCTGAATTTGAAATTGGACACCTGGATATCATACGGAGAAGTGCATAAGGTATACTACGTCAATTCACAGAACTTAGGTT
>CALFHF010000239.1 GCA_937875855.1 uncultured Flavobacteriales bacterium | reverse complement strand
TATGAGGGCTTCGAATAGGAATGGAATAAAGATCTTCAGCATACTCCTGTGTGATCTCTTTAGCTAATCCCACAGACTCTTTTCCGAAGATTAAGAACATCTCATCTTGATAGGGTATAGCAGTGTATTCCTTATTACCATGACTAGAAAGAAACGCCATGTTCTTGCCTTTATTCTTGGCAAAGAAATCTGCTACATCCTCATAGATAATAAGGTTCACATGTTGCCAGTAATCTAATCCTGCGCGCTTAACACGAGAGTCACTCAATTCAAATCCAAAAGGCTTTACGAGGTGCAGACTTGATCCTGAAGCAAGACTTAGTCTGCCTATGTTCCCTGTGTTCATAGGTATTTCAGGTTCTATCAGTACAATGTTGTAGCCCATGGAAATGCAGAAAGAAATTTGAGTTTCAAAGAATATGGACAAACTTAGGATTACTTCATCAATAATGAGCTGTACCTTGGTATCGGATAAACCTTTGAATGCGAGATGATTAAATCTTGCGTTGGATGATTAAATCCCACCCTCATGAACTATTCAAAAATCCTCCTCTTCGCACTTGCTCTGATTCTCATTTCCTGTGAGCCAGATGTGCCAGTAATTCAGACTCCAACAAGCACTGAGATTGACTTTAGTAATCTGAAAGTTGGGCAACATTCACAGTTCCAGCTTTTTCAGGGCCAATGTGATCAAGATGCCTACTTCACAGGAGACACTATGAATCTGGAGGTCATTCAGATGGGTTCAGATTTAGTATTTAGAGAGTCATTTACAGCAGAATCAGCTACGTATTCAGAGAACGAGTCTGTAGAGTACATAGTTATTGACCAAGGAGCATATCTCCTCATTCCTGACAGATTCAGTTCTAACCTCTTCTTTTTCTATGGTAACGACACACTTTGGAAAAACCCAACTGCAGAGGTAGAGTTGACTAAAGAAGGCTGTTTCTTACAGCACGAGAATGGAGATTTTTTCGTGGGTGAAGAGATTGGACATTTAGCTCATCTGGACATAGGAGTGGAGACCAAACAAGATTTGAAAGTAGTGTCCTGCGTTCCTTTCTTCCAATTAGATGCCTACTTGAGTTACACACGCAATGGCCTTGAGGTAAGCTATTATATCCAACCTGGAATAATAGACCAACCCACCATAATCGGTTGGACTAAGATGAATTGAACATGCTAAAAAAGAGAATTAATCACTGGCTTTCGGTTAAGAGATCTTAATGAAATCCAACACATAAAAAACCCCGCCCAATTCATATTGGACGGGGTTTGTTTTTAAGACATTCGAGTTTACTTGATTATGAGTCTTTCAGAGATTACTCCCATCGAAGTTCTCACGCTCAGCATATACACACCAGCCTTTAGCGTGCTGACATCCATAGTTTGAGTCATACTAGATCCGCTGCTTCTTTCTTGAGCAACAGTTTGACCAAGTGTATTCTGCATAATGAGTTCTACACTTCCTTCCTCCACTAAGTCAATCTGGATATTTACCATGTCCTCAGCAGGATTAGGATAGACACTGAGTTCATTCACACCAGCTTGCAACCATTTGTTATTCCCGACAAACACTCCTGCTGGAGGACTAGGAACAATGAAGGTGGACGCAGGAGTAATGTTTGCCCATTCTGAGATTCCAGAACCATCAGCACATGCACATCTCACATCATAGCCATATCGTTGACCAACAGAGAATGGAATATTAGGATTATTATAGAGAGCTACATTGAAATTAACGGTAGATCCGTTAGTCTGGGTGATTACTCTGGTATTGGCAAGGGTCACAAATTCAGGTACTCCAGCTGTGTATGAAGCAGCGCTGATTCTACCTCCACGAACTTCACAATACGCAGTACCTTCAGGGGTTACCCACGTTCCATTTACACTAGGATTTGAAGTTCCAAATCCAATCTCAACTACGTCCAATGTATTTGGAGCTTGACAAGCAGTGTTTCCTTCAATGCAGAATGAAGTGACTTCTGAATTTGTGAATGCAGCTCCACTTGCAAGTATAGAACCTGTAGATGAAGTCAAAGTATATGCGCCATTTCCATAACCGCAACACATTCCATCTCCGAAAGTGTCATAAATAGTGAGCACATAACATCCAACGTTAACACACACTTCAATGTTTAATGTTGAGCCATCTGGTTCGCTTCCATATGTTCCGCCATTAGAGATAGGGCCTCCATTGGCATCAGTGATGGACCATGAGGTTTCTTCAGGATAATTGTCAAGCAGCAAGGTCAAATAAATGCTTTCACCTAAACACGGACAAGGAGCGCAATCAAATCCACCACAATCAATATCAGTTTCATTTCCGTTTTGGATACCATCATCACATGTAGGGCATACATTAGGGCAAACACCGCCACAGTCAATACCAGTTTCATCTTGATTCTGGATTCCGTCAGAACACGTAGCAGTGGCTGCACCAGGGTCAAATCCATCTAACGTCATAGCACCAGTATTTGAAGGGTCCAAGTAGGAACTCAAGCCGCTCCATGAGTCTCCAAATGCTCCATACCAATCTGAAGTAGTGTTCCCGCATGCAGCATATCCACCATGAAGTTGACCTATGATGCGATGATTCTGGTCAAAAAGGGGCGAACCAGATGATCCACCTTCAGTGGTTGTGCTTCTTTCCCAAGTCTCTACTCTCCAGTGATTAGAACTGGCCGAAACTGAGTTTGATAGATAAGCTGTTTTCGTCAATGGGTCATCGTCAAAAGATATTTTCTTCACATCACCTGCTGGGTGATGAATTCCTACAGCCGTTGAAACTGCGCTATTAGAGCGATCCCAGCCATTGTAATACGGCTGATAGTTCGAAGGGACGATAGAAGAAAGCTGTACTAAATGATAGTCTGAAGCAGATCCTGTAGCGACTTGAGTTCCACCAGAAATAGATTGATTTGTGGGACCAGTAGAGCCAGTACATCCTGCGGTTTCATGATTGAAATAGAATACCCAGTTGCTCTCGGTGCCATTGCAGTGAGATGCAGTCAAGAAATAGCTTGCAGCGTTCTGAGAAGTGTTGTTAATCAAAGAACCTGTACACCAAGCTGAACCTCCATTGAGGATCAAGGCAACACCTCTTTTTTCAGCTTGCCAAGCTGATCCATCAGGACAGTTTACATTCATATTACATGAACCACTGTTTCCAAATGGGCCGCGTTCAACAGGCTCGAATTTGTTAACCACAGGACGATATCCATGGATGATCATACCTATGTTGATTTGAGCTTCTCCAATGATATTAGACTTTTCATAATACTCTAGGATGACTTCATCACTATGAACAAGTCCTACAGCTAGAGAATTATATTCCTTATTATTAAAGTGATTAAACACACCTATGAACTCAGAGCGGTCAGC
>CALFHF010000238.1 GCA_937875855.1 uncultured Flavobacteriales bacterium | reverse complement strand
AGTTTAGGCTTGAAGATCTCGACATTTTGGCCTGCAATCTGGGATCTGCGCAGCCTGCGAATCAGTTCTTCAGTCTTACCTGAGAACATGCTTCCGCAGATGACTTCCACCCATCCTTTTTTAGGCCTTCTTTTTGTAGTATTATCTTGGAACATGCAGCGTTGAACCCCATATGTGGGCTGCTGCCCAAAAATATAGAAATTTGGACGCCCTTAAGCGATAAGCACATGACAGCCGATAAAGCATTCATCAGCACTACGGATCTCACGGAAAGGATCAAGGAAAAAACCAGAGGCATGGAGACAGGAAAGACCAGCCTGGCTGCCTTGGACGATCTTCTTGACGATATACGCGAGCTCGAAGAGCGTATCATAGTAATCCGTTATAAAGGCATGGAGCGGTTGAGAATGGAAGATTTTCCTGCTGTAGTTCAAGAGCATATAGTCACTGTCCCAGAGCCCATCAAGCGCATTGAACCTAATGAACCCATCATGGAAGAGGAGAAGGAACTCCCCGAAATTCCTCAGGTCAAAGAACCTGAAGTTGTCATTTCTGCAGCTAGCACGAATCAGATTTCTCTTATTGATAGTATTGAAGAAATTAGCAAGGTTATGGTAGAAGACAATGTCAATGACAATAGCAAGGAGAAAGGCAAAAGCAATGAAGATGTTGGAGTGACGGAGCTTATTGCTGCAGTCAAGAGTGAGGAGGATAAAGTGGTGGTGGAGCCTAAAAAGGTGAAAGCGAAAGAGCCTGCTCTGGTAAATGAGAGAAATGCAGAGAAGGCTAACATGAGCTATGCCGAGAAGATGGAGCAGAGACCAGTGCTCAACATCAAGAAAGAATTGAATCTGAATCAACGCCTGGGATTAGGGCGTGTGCTTGCCCCTGGCGATGACAAGGGTCTTGACCGTATCTTAGCGCAAGTAGATGAAGCTGAAAACATGGATCAGGCCTTGAGCTTGATCAAGAGTGCTGCTTCGAACCGTTGGGATAATTCACCCGAGCTCATGGATCAATTGATCAATATCGTAGAACGTAAATTTCAATGAGAAAAATACTCGTCCTCCTCGTCCTAAGTTCTCTTTGCGTTCTGGTAAAGGCACAAGACATAAGCTATGTTCGTGAGAAGGCGGCCATGCTCTCCTCAGCAGATATGAAAGGAAGAGGCTATGTGGGAAATGGCTTAGCTCAGGCCGCAGCATACATTGCTTCGAGTTATAAAGAAGCGGGATTGAACCCATTGGGGGAAGGCTATTTTCAGCCCTTCACACAGCAGGTGAATGTCTTTCCGGGAGCAGTAGAAGTGAAGGTAGAGGACATGGTCCTAATGCCTGGAAAGGACTATCTGGTAGACCCTGCCAGCCCTAGCCATCAAGGGCTTTATCGCGCCAAGGTCTACGATGGGAATAACCTTAGGGCCATTCCCAATCCCATGCTATTCAAAGAACAATGCGCTGATTGCATCTTGGTTCTAGATATGAATGCGGTGGAAGAAGAGGATATAAAAGAGCGAGCACGACAAATCAAGGAGATGTTCTCCAGCATAGTTCCAGTCATATGGATGAGTGATGAGAAACTCGCCTGGTCAGTGGCAGATGAGCAGCGTGGATTTCCTGTACTTGAAATGAATAATGGCTACATCGTGGACAATGCCTTCATCGCGATGGATATAGAAGCGGATCTTCGTAAGGATTTTCTTGCAGATAATGTCATTGCCAAAGTAGAAGGAACTCAGTATCCTGATTCCTTCATGGTATTCACTGCGCATTATGACCACCTGGGAATGATGGGTGAAGAAGCAACGTTTTTAGGGGCCAATGACAATGCTTCAGGCGTCTCGGTCATGCTAAGTCTAGCCAAGTATTATGCAGAGAATCCTCAGCCATGCACTATGGTATTCATCGCATTTGCAGGAGAAGAAGCAGGCCTAGTGGGGTCCAAATATTTCGTGGATCATCCGAGCATTGACTTGAAAGCAATTAGGCTGCTTGTAAACCTGGATCTCATGGGATCAGGTGTCGAAGGAATTATGGTGGTCAATGGAAAAGAGAATCCCAAGGTCATGAAGATCCTTCAAAAGGAGAATGATACCCAGGGCTATCTTCCTAAGGTGGGCCAGCGCAGCCAATCAGCGAACAGCGACCATTATTATTTTGCAGAGGCTGGTGTTCCCGCAGTATTCATATACGCTTTGGGGGGAAGCTCAGCGTACCATGACATCTTCGATGTGTATGAGAACCTGACTTTCGAGGAATATCCTGACATCTTTCGCTTGCTAACCCACTTAAGTGAGAGTTACTGATGCTGTATCTCGTTCCCACACCTATTGGAAATCTAGGAGACATGACCTTCAGGGCCGTTGAGGTGCTTAAGGCTGCTGAGCTTATCTTGGTAGAGGATAGCCGTGTCTCAGGAAAGCTGCTCAAGCACTTTGAGATAGAAACACCTATGAAGCCTTTTCATCAGCATAATGAGCACAGTATGGTTGAGCGCTTGGTGATGGAGATTTCTATGGGAAAGGAGATCGCTTTGATCTCTGATGCCGGAACACCGGGTATCTCTGATGCAGCATTTCTCTTAGTCAGAGCCTGTAAAGAAGCAGGATTAGAAGTTCAATGCCTTCCCGGAGCCACAGCCGTTATTCCAGCCCTAGTTTGTTCAGGATTCCCCACGGATAGATTCCTTTTTGAAGGTTTTTTACCTCACAAAAAAGGCCGTCAGAAACGCATGTTATCCTTGATAGAGGAAGAACGTACCATCATCTTCTATGAATCTCCTCATCGCCTCTTAAAGCTGTTGGGGGAAATAGAAACTCATCTGGGAGCAGATAGGCGAATTAGCGTAAGCCGGGAAATCAGCAAAATCTATGAAGAACACCGTCCTGGAAATGCAGCAGAGCTCATCGCCCATTACACTGAACATCCACCCAAAGGGGAGATTGTAGTCTGTATCGCCCCTCCTGCTAAGGCCTGAATATTTCTGACTTTTTAGTTTTGCATCAATACCCTGAACACACCATTGGTGATGTTCAATGTACCTAGCCCTAATGCATATACCCGCCCCTCAAAAGTTCCTTCGATAGCATTGTTATTCACAGCTGGAAGAGGAGGAGGGGCCAGGTATTGGATACTGGTGATATTTACAGTGATGCCTATAGGATCCGTAACAGACTGATAAGTAGATAAGTCGTTATCTATGAAAGTACAATTGTTAAAGGCAGTCAAATCTGTATTGTTCAAAATGAATTCACCTGTACTGAAACTCATGGGAATCACGTTATTATCCTTAATGGTGAACGAAATATTATGAGCTGAACCTCCTGAGAACGTAATCTCATCTGCAATAGCAATAGTACCAGGTACTCGGGTAGAGATTATGGTACCTATTCTACTTTCATATAGCACCCCATTGACCTCATAACTCATATATTCAATATCATTAGCACATGCAGGGCAATCAGGACCACCACAATCAGTATCCGTCTCCACACCATTCAATATGGTATCGAAACATAAATCTTGACATGGAGGGCAACCAGAGGCGCCATCAGCACCATCATAACAATCTATACCTGTTTCATAGCCATTCTGAACACCATCTCCGCATAGGATAGGATCATTACATGCAGGGCAGAAATCACCTCCGCAATCAGGAGCTTCTTCTGTTCCGTTCAAGATTCCGTCCATACAAAGCTCAGAGCAAGGAGCACATGCACATCCGCCACAATCAACCCCTTCTTCGCTTCTTCCTGGGTCATTCGGATAAACATCTTGGATGCCGTTATTACACTGTGCAGCGAATTGACAAGAAAGACATACACCACCACAATCAATTCCACACCATTCTTCAAACCCGTTTAAGAGGCCGTCATTGCAAAGCTGTGAACATGGAGGACATGATGTAGATGGGTTATCATCGCAGTCTACCACATCAATAAGATTCCCTGCGTACATCATAGTTTCTCCGTCATCATGGATACCATTCGTGCAGGTCTCACATATAGGACATTCGCTATTGGATCCCACCTCACCAGGAGCTAGACCATCCAATTTACAATCTACCCAGTTCTCGCTCAAGGTAGGATCGAAAGGATTTGTGTCTTGGATTCCGTTCTCACAGCAGAAGAAACCTTCTTCTTCACACGGTCCTCCGCAGTCAATTCCTACTTCTTGCCATCCATCTACGAAGTCTAGCACGCCATTAAAACAGCTAGGAGGACAGGGGTCGCAATTAGGACCACCGCAATCAACAAATTCTTCGCCTTGGTTCAAGACACCATCGTTACAGCTTAGTGCAATCTTGTTGTCCTCGTTATAACAAGAGGATAAGGACATGGCCACGAGTATGGCTAGGCCGAGGAACTGATATGCTTTCTTCATATTGGGAACGGGTCCGTTTGTAGTACACCACAAATATATCATCTATCCTGTGTATGAACAATGCGTAATTCAACCGACTGTCAAATCAAAATTGCGATTATGGGAATGCTGTTAGGCCTATAAATCAGGCTATGAACTACCTTTGGACCATGTCAATGAAGAAGATTAGCAATTATATAAATGGGCGATCCACGGCTCCTGTAAGTGGAAATTACCTCGATAATTACGAACCAGCTACAGGAAAAATCTATTCCCACATCCCTGATTCGGATCAAGAGGATGTAGAATTGGCCATTCAAGCCGCAAAAAATGCATTGCCTCTTTGGAAAGCTTTATCCATGAGGGAAAGATCGAACTATATGCTTGCCATTGCAGATCGCATCCAAGAAAGGGCTGAAGAACTGGCACTGGCCGAGTCCAAAGACAATGGAAAACCGGTGAAACTAGCCGCAGAGGTTGATATACCAAGGGCTTCGGCCAATATGCGCTTCTTCGCTTCGGCTATTCTGCATGATGAGAACGCCTCCTATCAATCCGATGACGATGCCATAAACTACAGCCACAGAAGCCCTTTAGGCGTTGTGGCTTGTATCTCTCCATGGAATTTACCGCTCTATCTCTTCACTTGGAAGATTGCACCTGCTCTGGCCTCAGGTAATTGTGTCTTGGCTAAACCTTCAGAAGTGACGCCTTATACAGCCTTTCTTTTAGGCGAGATTTGTCAAGAAGTGGGCTTGCCAGCAGGGGTTTTGAACATCATTCATGGCCTAGGAGCTAAGGCAGGTAGAGCAATAGTAGAACATCCTGAAATTCAAGCTATCAGTTTCACTGGAGGCACGAGCACTGGAGCAGCCATTGCGAAATCAGCAGCTCCGCGATTCAAAAAACTATCTCTTGAATTGGGAGGAAAGAATGCCACGGTCATCTTTGATGATTGCGATTATGCCGACATGTTAAGCACAGTTACGCGCGCTTCTTTTTCCAATCAAGGACAAATATGTCTCTGCGGAAGCAGGATTTTGGTCCAAAAAGGACTCTACGAACAATTTAAGAAAGACTTCGTGGAAAAGGTGGAAAACCTCAAAGTGGGGCCGCCACATTTATCTGAAAGCAAGCTGGGGGCAGTGGTGAGCGAAGCACATATGAATAAAGTTTTAGGCTATGTTGACTTGGCGAAGTCAGAAGGAGGCTCAGTACTATGCGGAGGTATTCGCCTAATCATGGAAGGAGAATTCAAAGAAGGATGGTATATCGCTCCTACAGTTATAGAAGGCCTTAGTATGGACTGTAGAACCAACCAGGAAGAGATCTTTGGACCTGTGGTTACCATCATGCCTTTTGACACAGAGCAAGAAGGCCTTGCCTTGGCTAATGCATCAAAGTATGGACTAGCATCCAGTGTATGGACCAGCGATTTAAAACGCGCTCATCGCATGGCACATGGTATTGAGGCAGGTATTATCTGGATAAATACCTGGTTGCTAAGAGACTTGAGAACGCCTTTTGGCGGTGTGAAAGACTCGGGTGTGGGAAGAGAAGGCGGCTATCATGCGTTACATTTCTTCACTGAGGAGAAGAACGTGTGCATTAAACTATAACCTCTTTTCGTGAGGTTCTTGTTGGGCTTTCATGCCATTAGTGAAGAACCAAGCAAATTGCTCATTGAACCAGGTCTCTAATTTTAAAAATGCTTCTTTGATACTCATAATGAATCGTTTTGGTGGACTTATATCATGTAAAAACAATGCCTACTAGTATGTCTTTTACGAAGATTCTGAGCAAAAGTTCTAGAATAAGGTCAATCCTAACTGCTACTTTCACGCATAGACCATGAGACAAACAGTAATTAGCCCCTATTTCTTAGCCCCTTTTTGGTACATCTACAGGATCTATATGGTGATAGTGTTCTTCGTGGTATGGGTCATTTTCTATCCTTTCGTGCATTTTAATTTGAACAAGAAAGAGCGACACCCCAGGGCGTTCAAAGTGAAAGTACTTTGGTGCCGTGTGCTCAGTTCTCTCTTTTTCGTGCGGTTTAAAATTCATGGAAAGGAACACTTGAAGGACTGCTATCCGTATATCGCTTGCATCAATCATCAGAGCTATCTGGACATTATTTTCATGTTTCCAGTCCTCACTGATTATTTCAAGTTTATGGGTAAAAGCGAATTGCGCAAATGGCTCATGGTGGGTGTTTTCTTCAGAAAAGGAATGGACATCAGCGTGAACAGAGAAAATGCCAAGGAAGCCCGAGTTTCCCTAGATGAAGCGATGGAAGCATTAGATGAAGGAATTGCTGTGGCTATTTTCCCTGAAGGCATGATTCCTGAAGACAGCCCGCAGTTGAAGAGATTTAAGAACGGAGCATTTAAAATGGCGTTGACCAAGCAAGTGCCTATTCTTCCCATCACTTTCCTCTACAATCATGAGCGAATGGCTAATCCCTATCGCTTCTTGTCAAAAGCTAGCCCTGGTACATGTGAGGTGATTGTGCATCCGCCTATTTATACGACAGGAATGGATATGCTGGATTTATCTCCATTAAGGGAAAAGGTATATGAAGTGATTAATACTCCGTTAGTAGAACGTGGATTGAGCCAATCCCGTAAATTTGAGCGCTATGAAGATTGATGACAGCCTTATTGACAAGCTCTCCACATTGGCGAAGCTCCAATTCAATGGAAAAGAACGCATCCAAATCAAAGAAGATATGGAACGCATGCTTGATTTATTCAACAAGCTGGAGGAGATAGACACTGCAGGTGTAGAGCCTTTAATCCATATGACGGAGGAGACAGGAAGGACCAGAGAAGATGAGGTAAAGGGAATGGTCTCGCAGGCTCACGCATTGAAAAACGCACCATCTAAGGATACGTATTATTTCAAGGTGCCTAAAGTTATTGGGTGACCTTCGCTTCGCGGAAGTAGGCAATAGTCACTAGTTTTTGGGCAATAGTTTTTTAGTACAGTAGCCCTGTCAACTATCAACCGACAACCAGTCAACAATCAACAATACTCATTATACACTGCCTTTAAGTGCTCAGCAATCATGTCAGCTGATCTGCCCTCTATGTGATGACGTTCCACCATGTGCACCAAGGCTCCGTTCTTGAAGAAGCCGATAGATGGAGATGATGGAGGATAAGGCAAAAGGTATTTTCTCACTTGAGCTACAGCATCTGTATCGAAACCTGCAAAGGAAGTCGCTAGGATGTTTGGTAGTTTTTCGTTGGAAAGGGAAGCTTTCACTCCCGGGCGTAGTGTTCCTGCAGCGCATCCGCATACAGAATTGATGACGACCATAGAGGTCTTGCCATTGCTTTCTTCCATGAAGGAATCTACAGCTGCTGGGCTAGTTAGTTCTTTGAACCCCACTGCGGTGAGCTCACTTTTCATAGGCATTACGAGTTCTTCAGGATACATCGCTATAATTTTTTTGAACTTCAAAGATAAGGCTAAATGCCCATCTATTGTGTTAATTCCGATATCCCCATGCCTAAAACCACGCCAGTAGCGCATCCTAGGAAAGAGCGAATCATCTTCTTACTCCGGGCCGTCTTGTTATACCCTTCCTTGTAATAGTCATTCAACGTATAAGCCTGGTCAGAGATTGTCTTCTGCTTAATCTTGATATACGGGATTTGCATGGCTAAGCTATAGGCAAATGGGATGGTTAAAGGGACCAAGCCCGAACCCAAATAAAGCGAAGACCCAAACCCCACCGCAAACCCTCCAATCATGGAGGGATTCGCATTATAACCTTCACGTGCGTCATGTTGACCATAAATGAGATGGCGTATATCCTCTTCACTCAGATCATAGCCGAAATCCAGGTCTTGGGCGTAGAGTACGCTCTCTTCCTTTCCATCTTTTTGAACAGAGAAAAGCTCTCCTTTGTGCAGAGAGATTTTGCGTGTCTTTCCGTTCTTTTTTTGAACATCGAAAAAAACATTGGCTCCTGAATCATCGGTAATATTTACGTCCAAATACTTTCCTGAAAGCGTCATAATTTTATCTTGAGCGAGCACATTTACACTGTAAATCAAGGAGATAAGCAGCAAGATGGTCCCAGAAATAATTGAAAAGGAAAAGCTCAAGATTTGTGTGTTTTTCAGGATTCAAAGATAGTGCTTTAGCTAGCTTTTGAAGACTATTCAACATTGTATTCAAAAGGAGTATAAACCTAGCATTCAGCCTATATTTGCGGCATAATTTCATTGTCCCGTATGAATTTCAGTGTACGCCACATCGGCCCTAGTAGTCCAGAAGAGATCAAGTCCATGCTTGCTGCGATGCAAGTAGATTCAGTTCAAGAACTCATAGAAAAGACCATCCCTAAGGAGATTCGCCTGAAGCAGGAACTCAGTTTACCGCCAGCTATGAGCGAGTCTGAATACCTAGAGCACATGCACAATCTCGCTTCTGAGAATGAAGTGTTTCGATCGTTCATTGGCATGGGATATTATGGAACGATTACTCCTCCGGTAGTCCGCAGGAACGTCCTAGAGAATCCAGGATGGTATACCGCTTACACTCCCTATCAAGCTGAAATTTCCCAAGGTCGGCTTGAGGCTCTATTGAACTTCCAGACGATCATTTCTGATCTTACAGGTCTTGAAATCGCCAATGCTTCCCTTCTTGATGAAGGAACTGCAGCGGCAGAGGGAATGCTTATGCTCTATTCTTCACGTTCAAGAGAGCAAGCGAAAGAGGGGCGCATGACTTTCTTGGTGGATGAAAATATTTTCCCTCAGACCTTGTCCGTGCTGCGCACTCGTGCTGAGGCTCTGGACATTGTTTTGAAAATATCTACTGACCTTAGTGCTGAGGATATGACAGGAGCCTTTGGACTCTTTATCCAATATCCTGCGGGAGATGGAGCTGTCATGGATCATAAAGCATTGATGAAGAAAGCCCATGATGCTGGGGTGCGTTCTGTAGTGGCGTCTGATCTTATGGCGCTTTGCTTGCTGCCAAGCCCAGGCAGCTGGGGGGCTGATGTAGTGGTAGGAAACAGCCAGCGCTTCGGAGTGCCTTTGGGCTATGGTGGTCCCCATGCAGCATTCTTCGCTACTAAAGATGAATTCAAGCGAAATATCCCTGGCCGTATAATCGGAGTTTCTGTGGATAGAAAAGGAAATCCGGCCTTTCGTATGGCGCTCCAGACCCGTGAGCAACATATCCGAAGAGACAAAGCGACTTCTAATATTTGTACGGCTCAAGCCTTGCTTGCAGTGATGGCCAGCATGTATGCAGTCTATCATGGACCCAAGGGCCTTCGTGATATTGCAGAGGGAATTCATTTTCATACGTTGCGCTTGGCTGAAGGATTGAAGCACATGGGATATTCTCTGCGTCACAGTGAGTATTTTGATACGATTAGGGTGGAGTTGAACAACCTTCAAGCGCCTGAGCGCGTCAAGATTGCCGCAGAGACCTTGAAGATCAATCTTCGTTATTTCGAGGATGGATCAGTTGGCGTGGCTTTGGACGAAACTTGCAGAGATGAAGATGTAAAAGACCTTTTGAAATGTTTCGGTGAAGGCATCATGAAAGAAGAATGGCCTGAGAAGGTTCCTGCATCTCCATTGAAAATGAGAGCCTTGGATTACCTCACTCATCCTGTCTTTAATTCAAAGCATTCAGAGACACTGATGATGCGCTATATCAAGCGCTTGGAGAATAAAGATCTGAGCCTTGTACATAGCATGATTCCTTTAGGTTCATGTACTATGAAATTAAATGCAGCAGCAGAATTAGAACCTATTTCTTGGCCTTCTTTTGCCAACATGCATCCCTTCGTTCCTCTATCCCAGACGAAAGGATACAGAGCAATCCTGCGAGATTTAGCACGTGACTTAGCTCATATCACGGGGTTTGCAGGAGTTTCTCTGCAGCCCAATAGCGGTGCCCAAGGAGAATACGCAGGGCTTATGGTCATCAGAGCCTACCACGAGGATCATGGAGATGCTCAACGTAAAGTGGTGCTTATTCCTTCCTCAGCGCATGGAACGAATCCTGCAAGCGCGGTAATGGCGGGTTACTCTGTAGTAGTTGTGGCATGTGACGAAAAAGGCAACATCGATGTGACTGACCTGAAGAAGAAAGCCGAATCGCACAGTGCTTCCTTAGCTGGTCTCATGATCACCTATCCAAGTACACACGGGGTCTTCGAATCCTCGGTGCGTGAAGTCACTTCTATCATTCATGAACATGGCGGTCTGGTCTATATGGATGGGGCTAATATGAACGCCCAAGTAGGACTCACTAGCCCGGGTGAAATAGGTGCTGATGTGTGTCACCTGAACCTACATAAGACCTTCGCTATTCCTCACGGAGGTGGAGGTCCAGGAATGGGGCCTATTGGCGTAGTCGAGAAATTACTTCCGTTCCTCCCAGGGAATCCAGTAGTGGAAACTGGAGGAGAAAAAGCCATCGAGGCCATTTCAGCGGCTCCATGGGGCAGTGCATTGATTCTGCTTATTTCTTACGGCTACATACGCTTATTAGGAGCTGACGGATTGAAGAGGTCTACTGAAATCGCTATCTTCAATGCAAACTACTTGCGAGCTGTTCTAGAGAAAGATTTTGACATTCTCTATAGAGGAGAGAACGGGACTGTGGCCCATGAAATGATCTTAGATTGTCGTGACTTTAAGAACAGCGCTAAAGTTTCTGTTGAAGATATCGCTAAGCGTCTGATGGATTATGGATTTCATGCGCCTACGGTTTCATTCCCTGTGGCGGGTACCTTGATGGTAGAACCTACAGAAAGTGAGTCTAAAGAAGAACTAGATCGCTTCATAACAGCCATGAAATCTATACGTGAAGAGATCAGAGCCATCGCTGAGGGCAAGATGTCCACAGAGGATAATCCTCTCATCATGGCGCCTCACACTGCTGATGAGGTGGTGAGAGATTGGCAGCATGCATACTCAAGAGAATTAGCTGCTTTCCCAGCAGCGTATGTTTCAGAGCAAAAGTATTGGCCACCCGTAGCGCGCATTGACAGTGCATATGGAGATAGAAACCTCATCTGCACTTGTCCTTCTGTGGAGAGTTATGCCATGGATGAATCTGAGCGATTGATCAGTCATTAGGTCTCAGGCCATCACGCTGATGGGGGACTCCACTTCGATGCGTTAGGCACTAGTGATTCGTCTATCTTCACTTGGACTGTGAGTAATCAGGATAAGGTATTGGTTGATAGTGGAAAAGGCTTGGGGACTTGTATTTAGTGTTCACCAGTCACTTTCAAATAATTCCAAAACAAAAAACCCCCGCTCCGAAATGGAACGAGGGTTTTTAAAGTTTTAAACTTAAGGCCGGACTCAGTTCTTGATGAAGCTGCTTCCTACGTTCGCCTTGTTATCCAAGCTCACTTGAATGCTGTAGAATCCTGCAGCAAGGTTGTTTACGTTGATGTTCTGTACAGTGGTCAATTCATTTCCAGCAAATTGCTGAGTCATGACCAATGTTCCCATTGCATTGTAGATGTTTACTACTGCTTGGTCCTTCACTAGGTTAGAGAAGCTCAAGTTAAGCACATCACTTGCAGGGTTAGGATAGAAATCAAGCAACTGCTCGAAGCTGTATTGGTTCAATCCTGTTGAACTGTACTCAACTAAGATATCATCAACGCCAATCAAGTTGTCGTCATCAGAATCATGCAAGAAAGCGATACGAATAGTCTCACCTTCATATGCAGCAAGGCTCATTACATGAGGCTCTAATTTTCCGATGTAGATATCATCAAGGATCAAATAGTCAAGATCTGTGAAGTTATCTGCATGTAGATATCCTGTTCCACCAAATCCATCACCTGGTGTTGGATTCCAAGTGAAATCATTGTAATCCAACGAAGAACCATCTCCATCGATAGATACCATTTGGCTGGCACGGAATAAGAAATCAGTGAAAGCAGTAGTTGGATCAGCAACTTCAGCATCAGGAGAAACTACCAATGAATATCCATCAGCATATCTAGGTGCTTGACGTGTAGATGAAGTCCAAGAGATGACGATGTTATCAGCATCTATATCCAATTCAGGTAGGATAAGATAGTTTCTGTTTCCTTCCAAGAATCCTTCCAACCAAGAACTAGAGGCCATCATGAAGTTCGTATCTGTATCATACTCCTCAATCACATAACGAAAGTCATCAGTCACGAACCAATCCTGTGGACGAGCGTTAGCATCAGCCAACGCGTCTGCATCATAGTTAATCCAATCTTCAGCAGCAGCATCGTCAGGCACGGTTACCCATTCGAAGTTCTGGTAGTCTTGAAAGTCTTGAGAGATGATTACCTGAGCAGAAGCAGAGGCTACAAATCCAACACAAAGTAAAGCGAGTAAGGTTTTTTTCATGATATAAATGGTGTTTGTTGTACAAATTATCTTACGGTGAATATAGGAAAATCTAAATATCTAAGTGTTTTGCCCCCCATTTTCGTGAAAACAGAAAAAGACGGGCATTGAAATGCTGAATGGACTTAAATGCCTTTAATCAAGGTCTCTCTGAGCCTTTTCATGAATTTACTGGCATAGACGAATTCCTGTAGCTCCTTATTATTCGTCTGGATCAGGGATTGTCGATCGCCTTCCCACCACTTAGCCCCTTCATGTATGAAAATGATCTTATCGGCTACTTCCATTACAGAATTCATGTCATGGGTTACTACCACGGTGGTGGTGTTGTATTCTTGGGTAATCTCTTGCAATAGATTATCTATGACTATCGCAGTTTGTGGGTCTAGGCCTGAATTAGGCTCATCTGCGAAGAGGTATTCAGGTTCCAGAGCTATGGCTCTTGCAATGGCAATACGCTTCTGCATTCCACCGCTGGTCTCCGCGGGATAAAGATGGCCCTTATCTATAATCTTCACTTTCTGCAAACATTCATTGGCCCTATCCATCATCTCGCTCTTAGAACGGTCAGTGAACATGGTTAAAGGGAACATCACATTCTCTAGCACGGTCATGGAGTCAAAAAGCGCAGAGGCTTGGAACAACATACCTATCTTCTTGCGAATCTCTGTGCGCGCTGCGTTGTCCAGCTCTAAATAGTCTTGGCCATCATAGAGTATACTGCCGCTATCAGGTGCATATAATCCTATCACACATTTGATCAATACAGACTTCCCTGATCCACTTTTCCCAATAATCTGTGTGACCTTGCCTTTCTCAAAGGTGGCAGAGACTCCTTTCGTAATCAGATTGCCCTCAAATGACTTATTGATGTCCTTCAACTCTATCATATCAGTAGAATCTGAGTGAGCAGATAGTTGAAGATTAGAATCAGAATGCTACTTCCCACTACGCCTTTTGTGCTGTTCTTGCCCACGGCCAATGAACCTCCGCGCACAGTGTATCCATAATACGCAGATACCGTAGTGATGATGGCTGCGAAAAAGAGCGTCTTAATCAGGGCATAATAGATATGGAAGACCTTGAACTCCATGTGAATCCCGTCCATATAATCCTGTAAATCCAGTATCCCCGTTCCAGCACTTACGAGATAGCCTCCGAAGATGCCTAAGCACATGCTTATGATGATTAAGAAAGGGAAGAAGATTAAGGCTGAAATCAGCTTAGGAAGGATGAGGTAACTTGCAGAGTTCACTCCCATGATATCTAATGCGTCTATCTGTTCTGTGACACGCATGGTGCCTAATTCTGATGCGATACTTGAACCTACTTTTCCCGCCAAGATGAGCGAGAGCATGGTAGGAGCTAACTCTAAGATAATGGATTCGCGCGTTGCGTAACCTACGAGGGACATGGGTACCAACGGATTGTCCAAGTTCGTAGCAGTTTGAAGGCAGATGACCGCTCCCATGAAAATAGAGAGCAAGACAACTAAACCAATTGAGCTCACTCCCAGCTTATCCATCTCTATGATGATACGCACCCTGTATATACGCCAGCGTTCGGGCTTACTGAGAACTTGTCTCATCAATATGCCATACGCACCAATATGTTTTAGGGTCTCCAATCTTAGCGAAATCAGGGCTCTAAGTTACACCCATGAAAGGAATCGCCCAGCAGCAGGTGAAAAGATGGTAAAAGGGAGATGTGGATAGAAAGGGGTCTGTTTCTTGGTAAAAAAGCAGCGTTTCAACCTCTTAGCTTGATATGGAGCTCTTTCAGTTGGGTATCGTCCAAAGGAGAAGGCGCATCCAACATCACATCACGGCCGCTATTGTTCTTAGGGAAGGCGATGAAATCACGTATGCTATCTACTCCAGCGAACATAGCACAGAGTCTATCAAACCCGAAAGCTAATCCTCCATGTGGAGGTGCTCCGTACTCGAAGGCCTGCATGAGGAATCCGAACTGGGCTTGGGCTTCTTCCTTTGTGAATCCGAGGAGGTCAAACATCTCACTTTGCAACGTGCGGTCATGGATACGAATAGATCCTCCGCCCAGCTCTACGCCATTCATGCATAGGTCATAGGCATTGGCACGTACTTCTCCTGGAGCCGTTTTCATCTTGTCCATATCCTCTGGTTTGGGAGAGGTGAAGGGATGATGCATAGCATGGAAGCGCTTCGTGTCTTCATCCCATTCTAACAATGGGAAATCCAATACCCACAACGGTTTGAATTCTCCTTTTTTCCTCAGTCCCAAGAGATTCCCAAGGTGAAGCCTTAGTTCATTCATCTGCTTGCGGCAGCTGTTTGTATCGCCTGATAGAACGAAGATTAGGTCGCCTTTTTGAGCACCTGTGACTTCAGCCCATTTGGCCAATGCATCCTGATCGTAGAACTTGTCTACGCTTGATTTGAAACTTCCATCTGCATTGCATTTGCTGTAGATTAATCCTTTCGCACCTATCTGTGGACGCTTCATGAAATCAGTCAAAGCGTCTAACTCTTTTCTAGTCATCTCTGCAGCTCCCGGTGCTGAAATAGCAATGACGGTTTCAGCGTCATCAAATACCTTGAAATCCTTTCCTGAAGTCAGTTTTTTGATCTCATGAAACTCCATTCCGAATCTAATGTCAGGCTTGTCAGATCCATAACGTTTCATAGCCTCGGCATAGCTCATGCGCGGGAAATCTCCTAAGTCTATACCCTTCACGACCATGAACAAATGCTTGATTAATCCCTCGAAGGTGTTCAAGATATCCTCTTGATCCACGAAGCACATCTCGCAATCTATCTGTGTGAACTCTGGCTGCCTATCCGAACGTAAATCCTCATCTCGAAAACACTTTACAATCTGATAATACCGGTCATACCCAGAGACCATGAGCAATTGCTTGAAGGTCTGTGGAGATTGGGGAAGTGCGTAGAATTGCCCTTCGTTCATGCGGCTTGGCACCACGAAATCACGCGCTCCTTCAGGAGTTGATTTGATTAAATAAGGAGTCTCTACTTCAAAGAAGCCAAGGGTATCCATGTACTTGCGCGTCTCAATGGAAAGGCGGTTTCTCAGCGCTAGATTCTCTCTTAGCGGAGTCCTTCTCAAATCCAGAAAACGGTATTGCATGCGTAACTCATCCCCGCCATCAGTCTCGGTTTCTATGGTGAAGGGTGGCGTTTTACTAGCGTTAAGTATGTTCAGGCTTTTAACAGTGAGCTCTACATCGCCTGTTGTCATTTGTGGGTTTTTATTGGAACGCTCTGTGACGACTCCCTGAACTTGAAGCACGAATTCACGACCTAGTTTTCTAGCTTGTTCGCATAAAGCTGCGTCCACTTCCATGTTGAAGACTAATTGACTTATGCCATACCGATCTCGCAGGTCTAAGAAGGTCATTCCTCCTAAATCCCTGGAGCGCTGCATCCATCCAGCCAAGGTGATCTCTTGGCCCACATGTTCTATTCTAATCTCTCCGCAGGTATGTGTCCTATACATGGTATTCTTTCCTAAATAAATTCCTGAAACGGCTACGAAGGTAAAGAAAAGGCCGCCTCTGAAAAGGGGCGGCCTGGTATGTTCTTCGCGCTCTACCGTATATGAGGATTAATCGTTTTCTCGCTCTCCAGCATCTTCATCAGCTGGCTCATCTGGGATCTCATCCGCATCCGCATCCTCATCGTACTTCTCTTCGTATTCCTCTTTCACATCATCACGCAGATTACCGTCATCATCGTAATCCTCATCGTCTTCAATAATCTTATTCGCCTGTTTTACGGTCATGCGCACGAGGTAGTACTTATCCTCCGCTTCGAACGGGAGGGCGCTTACCTGAAGCCCGTCTTTATTGGTGTAGGAAATCAAGTTTTCGCTGAATCCGTATGGATAGGCAAGCTTGATTTGCTCCAGTATCTCCTCGGTGAGGGCGCTGTAATCTTTTATAACTCTAGGCTTGGGGGTAAGCGCTTTTGCCATGGTCGTGTTCTGGTTTGTTTTTGCGGCCGAAAATAAAGTCTAAACCTAAACAAAAACGAAGGAGGTAAAAAAAAGTGCTTTTTTTCTCAAGAACACTTTTGCAAAGAGCCCTTCAATATAGCTAAAGCACCCCGGTAAGCTGTCATTTATAGTGCGGAAATCAATATTCCACATAATCCTGCATCAGCTTCTGCAGGTATGCTTTTCCCTTGATTAATGCGATGTCAATTGCTTGCGGAGGCAGGCCGCTGTTGAACACCGCAATCAATTCTTTCAGATCAGTATTGTAGATTAAGGTCTGCTGATCATCCACGATTCCAAATCCATTCTCGAAGGCATAAAAGGCAAAAGACGGAGCAGCTGGATCGAAAACATTCTTGCTGTAATTGAATGGTGCTGCATTAAGCCCTAATTGCCCTAATACGATGGCAGGAAAGTCAACTTGCGAGGCTACGCGATGATTAATTTTCCCTCTGAACTCATCCTTCAAGGCGCCTCCCGTGATCAAGAAGGGTATGTGATATCGCTCAACTTCATCAATGGTGCGGTCATAGGGAAAGCGATGCGCATGGTCTGAGACAATGAAGATTAAGCTGCTGTCATACCAAGATTTCGTCTGGGCCTCCTCCATGTAATCACCCATAACTCGGTCCGTATAATGAACCGTGTTGCGATATCTATCGGGTTCTTCTTCGCCTTCAAAACCCTCATGCACATCGGCATCAAAGGGTTCATGGCTGGTGGCTGTCATCAACAAACTAAAGAAGGGACGCGGAATGGATTCCATGTGAGCTAGGTTATAATCGAAAAGCTCCTCGTCATACGCCCCCCAATGCGTCCTATGCTTGAAGGCTACCTTACTCTCGCCCAAGATGAGGTCAAAGCCCGTAGACTGTAAATAGCTGCCCATATTGGCATATGCTAAGTCCCCTGAGTAATAATAAGCGCTGTAATAGCCGTCTACTTTGAGCGCTGCAGAGAGCCCAGGGAGCTTATCATACTTCTCAAAGGTATTCATGATAGAAGTGCTGGGCTGTGCAGGAAAGCCACTCAATAAGGCCACCTGTCCTTGCTCCGTCCTGAATCCGTTGGAATAGAATCTATCGAAGAATAGCCCTTAAGTGCACAAGCGGGTGAACTGTGGGCTTACATCTCCTTCTCCTCTCAATGGCCCTATCACATCTCCGCTCCAGCTTTCTAGGAGGATCATAATGATATTGGGCTTAGCTAGCTTACTGATCATCACTGTGGAATCAGACACGTGCATATGCATCTGTTTGAAGATATACCGAGCTTCTTCATTGCTATAGAAGGCATAGGGATTCTCTACAGGGTCCTCGCTATGGATAAGCAAATCCATGAAGTTATACGTGCTGTTCAGTGCGGCCAGATTCAATACATTGTTCCGAGAGAAATAGACCGATGATTTCTTCAAAGGCATGGGCTGAAATCCGCCACGCATACCTATAACTGTTAAAAGGATAAGCACAGAGGAAGCGATGACTTTTTTGGGCAAGGTGGCTTTGATGCGGATCTCAGCTCTAAAAAAGAAGCAGAAGAGGACGTAATTGACCAATAGGTAAATGCTCAATAACGACCCCATCCATAGTAGCGGGGCTGAAAGGGCTGAAATGAGCACTTTGTCAGGATAGGCTAATGAGGCCATGGCCTTTCGATTAATCTTGCTGCTCCATTCGGGATAGAGGCTCAGGTCGGCCATGAAGATGAGTGTACAGAGAAACACAGCGATAAGGAAGAAGATGCGGATCCATTTTCTATTCAAGTCCTTCTCAGACTGCAGGAAGAGTAGGATGACAAAGGATACCGCAGGAAGGGCTAGGATATAGCCCGTCATAGAGAGATCTAAGGGAAAAGCATGTTGCTGTGTAGTCCACAGATCTGTCCAAGTCAGGTCTTGGAATCCTCCCATGCCCATGTATATGAAGAGGCTTCGCTGAAGGAAGAAAAAGAGGAGCCAAAAGAGGACGTACTTGAAAAATAACCAGGCCAATTGCTTCACAGAACCATCTTCCTTAGTGAAGAAATAGATACTAAACCTGAGCCTATCGCTTCCTTGTTTGAAGTATGAATAGGTTTTTCGTTCAATGCATCATGCTGTATGCCTCTCATACGGTGAAGGTCTTAACAATTTGGAAATGCAAATTTACTCAACAACAGGAGATTGGACCAAGACGGTTAGACGTCTTGGTTCTCGCATTGGACAGCCCCTAAAAATGGCATTTGGGTGGATAGAATGAGTACTTACTTGATTATTTCAACAATTCCCTTCCATTGTTGTGAACAAATCATTAGCTTTGCGCCCCTTTTTAATGTTTTTTAACTAACAAACCTGATAACAGCAATGTACGCGATCGTAGACATAGCAGGGCACCAGTACAAAGTGCAGAAAGACCAGCAGGTATTTGTGAACCGCCTTGAAGGTAAGGAAGGGGATAAGGTCCAGTTTGACCAAGTCCTCCTTATTGACAATGATGGATCCATTACCGTTGGCGCCCCAGCTATCCCAGGAGCAGCAGTGACTGCCAAGATCAAGGAACATCTCCGTGGAGATACCGTGATCGTATTCAAAAAGAAGAGACGTAAAGGCTACCGTGTCAAAAACGGCCACCGTCAATATATCACCTCTATCCAGATCGATTCGATCCTGGCTACTGGAGCTAAAGCTGCACCTGCAAAGGCCGCTGCTAAGAAAGAAGCCCCTGCTGCCAAGAAAGAAGAAGCTCCGGCCAAGGAAGTCAAAGCAGCAGCTATCGCTCCTGTTAAGTCTGACAAGGCGGATGACTTCAAGAAGATTGAAGGAATTGGACCAAAAATCGCTGAGACCTTGAACGCTGCTGGCGTCATGACGTATGCTGATTTGTCCAAGATGAAGGCTGAGAAAATTGCCGAGATTATAGCTGATGTGCGTGGAAGCCATGTTACCGATACATGGCCAACTCAAGCCAAACTCGCTGCCGAGGGTAAGTGGGATGAGCTTAAGGTCCTTCAGGACGAGCTAGATGGCGGTAAGCCAAAGAGCTGAGTTAGATTAACGGAAACAGGCCTGGATTATGCAGGCCCAAAACGAAAATAATATGGCACATAAAAAAGGAGCAGGTAGCTCCAAAAACGGAAGAGAATCTCACAGTAAGAGACTTGGGGTGAAGAAATTCGGTGGTGAGAAAGTCATCGCGGGAAACATCATCATGCGCCAGCGCGGAACCAAGCATCATCCTGGTGATAACGTGGGAATGGGGAAAGACCATACCATCTTCGCTATGGTTGACGGTAAAGTCGTCTTCAGAAAGAAGAAGGACAACAGATCCTATATCTCGGTTGAGCCTGCACAGGCCTAATTGTCACAAGGATCTTCCTGAACCATAAAGATATCAAGGGCTTCCTGGTGCACAACACCTTGGAAGCCCTTTCTTTGTTCCATAAAGTCGCATTCCCGTTCCTTCGCAGCTATTAATGAAATTCCGCGTCTCACAGATAGGCGCATACGATCATGTTAGAAGTCAATAAAATAAGAGAAGACCGTGAGAAGATCATCACGGCTTTGGCCAAAAGAAATCTCCATTTAAGCGATACTCTAGACCGTATCGTGGAACTGGACGACCGCAGAAAGCAAATCCAAGCAGAGTCTGACGTGCTTTTGAATGAGTCCAATACCATCGCTAAGCAGATAGGTGAACTCTTCAAGCAAGGAAAACGAGATGAGGCTGATGCTCTCAAAGCCCGCCCTGCCGAATTGAAAGACGCTATCTCTGCTTTCAAAGAAGAGATGAATACCGTAGAGGATAGTATACGCGATCTGCTCTACACAATTCCTAATACCCCGCACGATTCTGTTCCTCTTGGAAAAAATCCAGAGGACAATGAAGTGGTGCTCGAAGAAGGGAAAATCCCAGTCTTGTATGATAAGGCGGTTCCTCATTGGGATCTAGCCGACACCTATAAACTCATTGACTTCGAGCTGGGCGTTAAGATTACCGGAGCTGGATTCCCTGTATATACTGGCAAGGGAGCAAAACTGCAACGTGCTTTGATCGCCTTCTTCTTAGATGAGGCTGAGAAAGCGGGTTATGAAGAAGTGATTCCTCCACATGTGGTAAATGAAGCATCTGGTTACGGAACGGGTCAACTTCCTGACAAGGAAGGGCAGATGTATCACATGCCTATAGATGACCTCTACTTGATCCCTACAGCTGAGGTACCTGTGACCAATCTTTTTCGTGATGTCATCTTAAGCGTGGATCAACTTCCTTTGCGTAGAAGTGCGTACACACCTTGTTTCCGAAGGGAAGCAGGGTCTTACGGTAAAGATGTACGCGGATTGAACCGTTTGCATCAGTTCGATAAAGTAGAGATTGTGGTCATAGACCATCCAGAACGTTCTTATGCTACGCTTCAGAATATGGTTGCCCATGTGCAAGGCTTGCTTCAGAAGTTGGAATTGCCGTATCGCATACTGCGTTTATGTGGAGGTGATATGGGCTTTACATCAGCACTAACCTATGATATGGAGGTATATTCAGCTGCGCAGAAGCGTTGGTTGGAGGTGAGCTCTATCTCCAATTTCGAGACCTTTCAAGCGAATCGTTTGAAGCTTCGTTTCAAGGGAGATGACAAGAAGAATCAGTTAGCTCACACATTAAACGGCTCGGCCCTCGCACTACCGAGGATACTTGCCGCGTTATTAGAGAATAATCAAACGCCAGAAGGCATTCGTATTCCGGCTGCTCTGGTTCCTTACACTGGGTTTAATCTTATCTCATGAGAACTATAACTTTCATATCAGCGCTCCTTTTGCTGGCTTCATGCAGCAATTTGGATCAGGAATTAACAGAGGTCAGAGCTCTTCAGGAGCAATTAACCAAGTCAAAACAAGTTTTCCAGAAATGGGATTTGGATCATATGGTGCAACGTAAGAAAGAGGTAGACAGCCTGCTCGATTCTGTGAGTAATCATTATACGAACAAGAATCTAGTGATGGATCTTCCTGTAGGCATCCTCCTGGGAGATTTTAAAACATCGGCTAAGGCGTTCAAAAAGGCTATGGGTGACTATACACAGGTCAAGAATGAACTCGCTTTAAGCAAGAAGCAGTTAGATAATCTCGACAGGGACTTGAGTTCAGGGGCAATGGAGAAGGATTCGGCTATCCGATATGTTTCAGAGGAAAAATTGGCTGTAAAGTCAGTTTATGATCAAGTGTTTAAGCTGGATACTATGTACATGCGCGCTGAACGTATGTATGCCGATAAGCGCCCGAAAGTAGATAGCCTCATCTCAACGTTCAAACAATCTCCGTGAACCGCTGGCCTGCGGTACGGAAATTGTGCATATTGAGGTCATGAAATATCTTCTAGGTCTTTTCTTTGTTTTTATCTCTTTGGGTTCTTGGGCCCAATCCAATGAAGAATTAGCCACCTATTACTATCAGAATCAGGAGTATGAGAAGGCCTTGCTGTATCTAGAGGACATCTATAAGCAGAAGCCTAACGATACCTATTTCCAGTTTTATCTCATCAGTCTTAAGAACCTGGAGCGCTATGAAGAAGCTCAAGATCTGGTAGAAAAGCACCTAAAGAAGAACAGAGGAAGACTAGAACTAGAGGTAGAACTAGGTCAACTCATGAGCCTGAACGGCAAGCCTGAAAAAGCCCAAGCACATTACGATAAGGCCATTGAAGAAGCTGGAGTTGCTCGACATCAGGTCATTAACCTTGCTAATGCTTTCATTCAAGATAACCTGCTCAAGGAGGCTAAGCGTACCTATGATCAAGGAAGAAAGAACGCTACAGATGGCTATCCATACAGCTATGAGCTAGCCAGTTTATATGGCGCCATGGGAGATGATGCGCGCATGATAGATGAGTACATGGAGCTCATAGGCTATAACCAAGGATACGTGCAAACCGTGCAGAATAACCTGAGTCGTGTATTCGATTTTAGCTCTGACGATGCACGTGTAGAAATGCTAAAAAGCAACCTACTCAAGAAAGTTCAAAGTCAGGCAGAAAAGCCTGTGTATTATGAAATGCTCATTTGGCTTTTCACACAGCGTAAAGAATTTAATGCAGCCTTCATCCAAGCGAAAGCCATGGATAAAAGGCAGATGGAGGACGGCCGAAGACTAATTGCTTTAGCGAGCCTCTGTTCTAACAATGAAGCCTTCGATGTGGCTGCTAAGTGCTATGCCTACGTAGTCACCGACAAAGGCCCGGGAACGCGATATTATGAAACTTCCAAAGCGCTAGAATTAGTCTCCGCTAAGAAAGCCTTGACCCTTTCTATCCTACCTGATACAGAAGCGGTGAGAGCATTAGAACAAAGATTTAGCGCTACGATTGCAGAACTAGGACGCGACCCTGAAGCAGCTCGATTACTCCGTGAACAAGCCGAACTTAACATGCGATACTTGCATGATGGAGAGAAAGCGATTTTGCTTTTAGACAGTGCGATTAGCAGCCCAGGAATCACTTCAGAGTTTGAAGCACAATGCAAACTCGACATGGGGGATGACTTAGTAGCTGAAGGGTTTGTCTGGGATGCGTTCCTGTATTATTCTCAGGTTGAAAAAGATTTCAAGCAAGACATTTTGGGTGCCGAGGCTAAGTTCAGAACGGCAAGAATCTACTATTACATGGGGGATTTTGATTGGGCTCAAGGACAACTGGATGTCTTGAAAGCGAGTACCAGTAAATTGATTTCCAATGATGCCATGGATCTTTCCTTGCTCATCACAGATAACTACAGCTTGGATACTATTCCCCGCCCTATGCAGCTGTTTGCGAAGGCTGATTTACTCACCTTCCAGAATCGATTGGATGAAGCCAGCATCACCCTAGACAGCTTGAGTGCTGAGTTTCCCATACATCCGCTAGAAGATGAGATTCTATATCAACGCGCTGAGATTGCGAAGAAAAGAGGAGATTTTGAAGGAGCAGCGAAACTGCTGAAGGATATTGTGGATCTATATTTCGATGATATTCTCGCTGATAATGCCCTGATGGATCTGGCCGAATTAGAAGAGCGTGTTTTCCAGAATCCAGAGAAGGCTATGGAGTATTATAAAAAGCTCTTCACTGATTATACAGCCAGCCTCTATGCTGCAGAGGCACGAAAGCGCTTCAGATTTCTACGTGGGGACCGACAGGATGAAGAGCCTGTTGCGCCTAAGGAAATCAGACCTATTGAGAATTGAAATCAGAATGGCCCTTCGACAGGCTCAGGGACCATAATGAAAATGAAAATCCGGATGATCGATATTCATCCAATTCTCAATTCTCTTTGCCTTCTATAATCAAACCTTGTACAATTAGATATTGGGCCAAGGCATAGCTCCCCAGAATGAAAATAGGGGAAAACGGAATCTCCATCACGAACTTATTATAGGCCAATAAGCTATCACTAATCACAAAGAATACTGCGCCAAAGGTCACAAAGCGAAAGCTCAAAGCGGGCACTTTCTTTTCTCTATTCAAGGCGAATAACAGCATAAGCCCAAGTACAAGGGCGTATCCTAAGATTGCTCCGGATAAAGGCCCTGCACCTTCCTTTAGCTGTGTGAACATCAATCCCACATAGGCCGCTGTGATGAAAATGGCCCAAGGGTTGCGTTTCAAAAAAGGAATCTCAATAAAGCTGGGTTTGGCTACCAAGAAGTTCACGATGTAAAAGAGATGGGCAATCAGGAAAGCTATGAGTCCATACATGAACACGGTTTCAGCATCTTCTTGCATTAAAAGCACATCTCCTATTCCTGAAAAAACAAGGGCGAGAAGGGCAGTGCCTTTTAACATATTACTCTTCCATTGCCCTGAAATAAGGACAAAAATGATCAAGCTGATCATCAATGCTGGTTTCGTCCAGAGATGAATCTGGATGAGGTCAGGATGTAAGGCACCTGATATGCAGGTAACACTTAGAATGAGATAGAGAAAGGATTTCCAGCCTATATTCATGAGAGGGAATTGCGCTGCAAAGTAAAGCGATCAACTGAAGAGCATTCCTTTTTTCTAGCTGGATTTTCCCGCGTACCTTAGCTGAATCATGCAGATCCTCTACAATGTAACGGTCAATATTGACCACGAAGTCGAAGAAGAATGGCTCCTTTGGATGCGTTCTACCCACATCCCTGATGTGATGAAAACGGGATATTTCCTTGAAGCTAAAATATGTAAGGTCCTAGCTGAAGACCAAGGCGGACAGACCTATTCCATTCAATACCTAGCGCCCGACATGCACTCATACAAGAAGTATGTGCATGAAGAATCACCTCGCCTTCAAGAAGAACATAGTGCGAAATATGAAGGGAAATTTGTGGCATTCAGAACCATACTTGAAATAGACAGTATTCATGGTCAAGGCTAAAAAACACTTAGGGCAACACTTCTTGCGCCATGAGGGTGTAGCACTGGCCATCGTGAAATTCTTGAAAGCGGAACGCACAGGAAACACCCTAGAAATAGGCCCCGGAACAGGGGTTTTGACCAAATACTTGCTTGAGCGCGAGGGCATTGACCTGAAAGTAGTAGAGCTAGATAGAGAATCTGTGGCCTTTTTGCAGGAACACTTTCCGGCCTTGGAAGGGAAGATTTTCAGTGAGGATTTCTTGCACATGGATCTCTCCAAATTAGGCACACCACTGAATGTCATTGGGAACTTCCCTTATAACATCAGCAGCCAGATATTGTTCAAAGTACTGGAGCATAAAGACGAGGTTCCTGAGCTGGTGGGTATGTTTCAGAAGGAAGTAGCCGAGCGTGTGGCTTCAGGCCCAGGGAACAGGGACTATGGCATTCTGAGCGTGCTTCTTCAAGCGTATTACACCATCACCTATGAGCTTACGGTAGATGAGAATGTATTCGACCCGCCACCTAAGGTGAAATCGGGGGTGATTCGTATGATTCGCAACGATAGAAAAGAGCTCCCTGTGGATGATAAATTCTTCAAAACGGTGGTGAAAACCGCCTTTGGTCAGCGCAGAAAAACCTTGCGTAATTCTCTGAGAGGGATGATGGAAGGAAAAGAAATGCCAGAGGAATTATCAGGACAACGCCCCGAGCAATTGGGCGTAGAGGAATTCATTCGCCTAGCGCTGATTATCGCTTCATAGATTGAAGGCAATGCTCAAGCTATCACTGAGCACCAAACCATCTTGAGTCATTCCGGCAATGAGGATCTCATGAACTCCATTAGGAATGCTGTATTCATTGAGAAAACCTTGAGAAACATGGATATTTACTGAAGAGTAGTATGCGTCAATGTTCTGTACTATTCCCACTTTTCCTAATAAGTTCGTTCCAGCTTCTAAGGTGTCAGTTAACCCGTAAATAGGGCTATTCAAGGTAAAGGAGAAGCTTGAAGGAATGATGGGGTTAACTACCGTAATCGCACAGGTGGTGGCGTATGCACTGCTTACAGGATTCGGGATTCCACCTATGACATCACGTTCATAGTATATATTGAGGGCGAATGGCCCACGCAGTGTGTCCGTAGCACTTAAGCTATCGACAAGAGAATATTGACCTATAGCGCCCATTCCTGTCAATCGTTCTTTGCGCTCACAACAGGATTGAACTAGAAAAATCACAAGTACTATACACACGGGATAGAGTGTCAGCAGGGTGATGCGTTTGTTCTTGAACATGAGCGTGATTTTTAGAGATTTACATGAGACATGAGTTTCCCTCCTTTAGAATAACCTAATAGTAATCCTTCTCCCCATCTGTTTTGAGGTCGTTCACAATCTGTTTCACGAACTGCTCATCTTCCCTTGGGATAATCATCAGGGATTGCTCTGTTTCAATGACAATGAATCCCTCTAGACCCTTAGTCACCACCATTTTCCCTTTAGAAGTACTGATGAGGTTGTTATTAGACTCATAGAAACGGGTCTTAGCGCCCACAGATCCATTTCCCTCTATGTCCTTCTTGACATGCGTATATAGCGAACCATAAGTCCCTAGATCACTCCATCCGAAGTCACTGACTACCACACTCACATCGCTTGCGCGCTCCATGATGCCGTAGTCAATGGAAATGCTTTCACACTTAGAGAAATTAGCTTGGATAAAAGCATCCTCGGCAGGAGTACCAAGCTTGGATGCTCCATCCTTGAAAATTTGCGCCATTTCGGGAAGATGTACGTCAAAGCTCTCTTTGATATTCTGCAAACTCCAGATGAAAATCCCTGAATTCCAGAGGTAGTTTCCGTCATCTAGAAAGGACTGAGCAGTGTCTACATCAGGTTTTTCCTTGAAGGCTAGCACCTTTTTCAATACTGGATTCCTAGGCGTTTTTTGGTTTTCAAAATGTATGTATCCATAGCCGGTATCAGGGCGGCTAGGAGAGATTCCTAGCGTCACTAGATTCTTAGTCTCTGACGCTTCAGAGAGGGCTAGGCCAATGATCTTATGGAACTCAGGCACATCAGCAATCAAGTGATCAGAAGGGGCTACTATGATGTTCGCCTCTTCATGTTCAGCAGCTATTCTGTAGGTCGCGTAGGCGATGCAAGGGGCGGTATTCCTGCCTTCAGGCTCGCACAGCACCTGTGAAGGCTTAAGCTCTGGAATGTGCTCTAGAACCAGGTCTTTGTAAGCAGCATTGGTCACCACTAGGAAATGCTCTGCAGGACATACTGCCTGAAAACGCTCGAAAGTTTGACGAATGAGGCTTTGGCCTGTTCCTAGGATGTCCAGAAACTGCTTGGGCATTGCGGTGCGGCTCATTGGCCAGAATCGGCTCCCGATTCCACCGGCCATAATTACACAGTGATTCTTAGAAATGTCTTTCATATTCATAGCTTACAAAGTAACGAATAGCAGGCTTAGGCGTCCAGAAGCTCCACCTCTGCTGCTTCATGCACGAGATAACGCTTGCTGCTGCCTATCTCCTTGCACATGAAACGCGTCCGCTGTTTATCTCCTTTAACGAAGCGTTTCCCATTCTCCAGTTGGAAAATCACCCCATGTGGAATGTCGCTCAGGAGCTTTACGTCTATGCCTTCAATAGAAAGGAATGCACGGTTCAATTCCATATCAGTACATCCAGTGGCTTTGGCCGAGGTCAGGTGTTTTCTCAGAACCGGTAGAATCTGCACAGGAAAAACTTCCTTACGCAACAGAGGCTGCATGAGTTTATGGAAACAATATTTCCATTCTTCTCCATGAGATTTGATCTTTGGGCCATAGTTAATATGGGCAAAGAGATGCGCTAATTCATGCACTAGTGTCCACAGAAAACGTTCAGGAGATAAGTCACCGTTCACGCTGATTTTATGCTCTGTGTTTCTAGTAGCAGGGCGATAATCACCGTATTTACTCTTACGAGGCTTGGTGATATTGAGAAAAATGGAGTGTAAGGACATGCAACGAGCCACATATCCCAAGGCTGAGTTAGGGACATGCCCTTTCAGATGTGCTTTCCATAAAGCTACGGGGTCCTCAGGACGGTAGACCTTGGTTTTCATAGAGATAGGGATGCTCCTGAGTCCATTTGGGACAATTACACTTCTTTTTATTGATCTTTCTCTTAGGATATGTGCTGTGTTTCTGCGAACTGCATGAACTACACGTGAGGAGCAAAATAATCAAAAGCGAGAAGAATATATTGAGCCTCATAAAAGAAGGATGATGTGTCAAAGGTAATTGAAGATAGGGAATCGTTGACCTATCGAACGGCTCTTTTTTGACCATTATTTTTCCTGACAATTGCCAGTTAAACCTATTACTAGAGAAACCGCTTGATTTTCAGGTAAATATCGAAATACTTGGTTTATCAGGAGGGAAAACGACCTAGAAGTAGTTGTAGGCATGATATATTCGCGTGATGGTCTACTATAATCCTAAGAATTGGTTCGGGCTAATTTTCCAGTTCCACCAGAGTGACACCTTTAGGCAGATGTTCTGGGTCTTAATGGCCATGGCTGTTTATTCAGGAATAGTGGTCTGTTTGGAGTTGAATTTTGTGGAATGGTTCGGGTTCAAGAGTACCGTTCAAATTCATTCCTTGCTCGGCTTTGTAATAGGCCTGTTCTTGGTCTTTAGAACGAATACAGCTTATGAGCGATGGTCTGAGGGAAGAAAGCAATGGGGTTCCCTCGTGAATGCAAGTCGTAATTTATCAGTGAAGGTAACTGCGCACTTGGAGACTGAAGCTCAAGATGAGCGCAAGTTTTTCGCTGATATGATAGGAGATTATGCTTTTGCGATGAAAGAACATCTGAGACAGGGCGTCATTCCTGAGGAAATGGTGTGTCCTGAAAACAAGAAATTGGCCGAAGAAGCTGAGGTTCATATTCCTAATCATATAGCTCAACAACTCTACGCTAAACTCATTGACATGAGGAAAAAGGAAGCTATCACAGCTGATCAATACCTGAGTCTTGATATAGAGCTAAGAGAATTCACGAATGCCATAGGCGCTTGTGAGCGCATCAGGAACACCCCAATTCCTTATTCCTACAGTCTATTCATCAAGAAATTTATCTTCATATATACCTTGACGATGCCTTTCGGGTTGGTCTATGATTTTAATTATTGGACAATACCCATTGTATGTTTTGTGTTGTATGTTTTTGGAAGTATTGAACTTTTGGCTGAGGAAATAGAAGATCCTTTTGGCCGAGATACGAACGACCTTCCTACCGATGACATTTCACAGCGCATTCGTCTCGGAATAAAGGAGCTGTATGGAGTGCAATAGTTCGCTTTTGAAAGCAGTCTAAGGGCACTAAGCTTCAAGCTTTGATAGCTTTGTACCGCTTTTAATTCCAAATAACGGTATGTCTAAAACAGCATTAGTGATACAAGGGGGAGGCTTTCGTACAGCTTTTACTGCCGGTGTGCTCGATGCATTTCTCATCACTTCTAGGCTGCAATTCGATCATTATTTTGGAGTTTCTGGAGGGTCTATTGCATTGTCTTATTACCTGAGCAGACAGTATGGATATTGCTTTAGTGCAATGCAATTATTGGCGAAGGACCCTGATTTCGTGCAAATGAAGCGCGCAATGTCAGAGCAAGGGTATATGGACATTGATTATCTAGAGAAAATCGCCCAAGAGATAATGCCCTTGGATATTGGAAGAGCACAAGAAGAACTGGGCAAGAGTGATTTAAGCCTAGTAGTAACCGACCGATCCTCGGGTAAAGCTGTGTACTTGAGCCCCGTTCCTAATACTTGGATCTCAGAGGTCATTGCTTCCTGTACCTTACCTTTTGTGACTAAAGGAGTCTATACCATTGGAGATAAAAAATATTTTGATGGAGGTTGGAGTGACCCTATTCCTGCTAAAAAGGCATATCGCGAAGGAGCGCGCGAGATATTGGTTATCTGCACTTCACCTTTGAACATGAAACTTAAACAGAGTTGGCCAGATTATCTGGGAAGCATTTATTTCAGATCAAGCCCTGACCTGAGTAGTTGTTTTGCGCTGGCACATGAGGAGTACAATAAGGCCTTAGATTTCATAGCAAGACCGCCCATGGATGCTCAGATTGATGTTATAGCGCCTAAAGAGATCCTGGAGAGTGGAATGTACAGTTACTCAGGGGATTCATTGACACAAGATTATAGGCACGGCCTAGACATGGGCTTACGTTACATTCAGAAAAAAAAGACGAGTTCATAAGGCTATCTTTGGCACCCATGAGCAGTCAATTAGCCCTTTTCAAGAAGATAAGCATAGCAGAAGGCATGTCCTTTTTAGCTTTGTTGTTCATCGCTATGCCGATGAAGTATTTCATGGATATTCCATTGGCAGTCAAATATGTAGGATGGGCTCATGGTCTTCTTTTCATAGCGTATATGATTTGGCTTTATCTGGCTGCAGACGAGCAAAAATGGTCTATTAAGACAATTGTCCTTGCGTTCTTGGCTTCACTCTTCCCCTTTGGGCCATTTATTTTTCATAAAATGAATTGAGCACCGCGAGTCAGTGAATCTGCTTTCTTAACTTTTTTTCTTCCTCAAGGCATCAATACCTTGGCTTACGCTGTCTTTCTCTAAGCCAAAAGGCAGACGGATAGGCTAGGGACTATTTTTTATTGGACAGAGGTGTTCAACAAAGACGTTCATTGATTGAACAATAATCAGCACGATTCTTACCTTGAGCCGCCTAAAATAAATCGAATTGGAACACATTCAAACGCACTTCAGCATAAAAGACCTTGAGAATTTCTCAGGGATCAAAGCGCATACCATTCGAGTGTGGGAGAAACGTTATGATTTATTAAAACCTGACCGTTCTGACGGCAATCAGAGGGTTTATAGCCTCCATCAGCTTCAAAAACTGCTGAATGTAAAGTTGCTCTATGAGAATGGATTTAAGATCAGTAAAATCGCAAAGCTTCAAGAAGAGGAAATTCCAGGACGAGTTCTGGAATTTCTTGGAGCTATAGGAACATGGACTCATGTTATCGATGAGTTCAAGTTAGCGATGATTAAATTCGATCAAGCGATTTTTGACAAGAGCTATGCAATATTGATAGCTGAGCTATCCTTTCGTAGGATCTTCATAGATATTTTCATGCCTCTTCTAGAACAAATCGGAACATTATGGCAGGCTAATAGTATAACCCCGGCCCATGGACATTTTATTAGTAGTCTGATACATCAAAAATTGGTGGCTCAAATCGAGCGTAATGTGCACATAGACTCTCCTAGTGAAGATCCGGTTTATGTACTCTATCTGCCCTATGGCGAGATCCACGACCTTGGTCTGTTGTACTTGCATTATGAGATCATGTTACGTGGTTCGAAATCCATTTACCTGGGTCAAAGCGTACCTATGGAGAACCTAAAGGACATCATGGCCGTCTATCCTCAGATAACGTTTATTTCCTATTTCACAGTGGAACCAGATCAAGGTATTGAAGGATACTTAGAAGCAATGCAAGCGGACATCCTTCATCGAAAGAATGATGAGCTATGGATGCTCGGTAAGAGATGTAAGGAATTGGATCAAAAGAAGCTCCCACGCAGCGTGAGGACCTTTGATGGTGTCTTGTCTGCTGTAGAAGTGATTTCTTGAGATGAGCAAAAAATTGAACATAGGTATTATAGGTGCTGGATACGCATCATTAAGCACAGCCTGTTACTTGGCCCACGCAGGGCATCAGGTTACTATGTTCGAAAAGAACGATAGCATAGGAGGAAGGAGTAGACAATTGAAAGCTAAAGGGTTCACTTTTGATATGGGCCCTACATGGTATTGGATGCCTGATGTGTTTGATCGTTTCTTCGAGGACATGGGCAAAAAGACGATTGATTACTACGATTTACACCGCACAGACCCTGCGTATAGAGTGGTCTTTGGCAAGGAAGATTTCATGGATATGCCTACAGATCCAGAAGCATTGATTGCACTATTCGAAGCCGAAGAAAAAGGAGCAGGTGAGGCTCTAAGAAAGTTCCTTAAAAAGGCCGAGGACAATTATAATATTGCTATGAAAGACTTGGTGTATCAACCTGGTCTCTCCCCTATGGAATTAGTGTCTTGGAAAACGATTTCTAAGCTCAGCCTTTTCATAAAAACTATAAGCTCTGATGTAAGGTCTAGATTCAAGTCTCACAAGTTGATAAGCATCCTTGAATTTCCGGTCTTGTTTCTTGGAGCTAAACCTAGTGACACACCGGCTTTCTATAATTTCATGAACTATGCTGATATGAGCTTAGGAACATGGCATCCTAAAGGGGGGATGTTCTCTGTCGTTCAAGCCATGGAGAAAGTTGCCCTTGAAAACGGAGTCTCAATTTGCACTTCGGCCAATGTTGAAGCCATTCAAGTGAACGACTCAGGAGCAGCAAAAGGAATTTTGGTTGATGGCGAGACAGTTGAGTTTGATGTAGTGATTAGTGGCGCTGATTATGCCCATTCAGAGAGTCTATTGCCAGAGAAATACAGAGTCTATTCAAAGAAATTCTGGGAGTCAAGGACTTATGCTCCGAGCGCTCTCCTGTTCTATGTTGGGCTAGATAAAAAACTAAAAAACATTCTTCATCACACCTTGTTTTTCGATACTTCTTTCGAAGAACACGCACGTGCAATTTACGACAGCCCTGATTGGCCAAAGGAGCCAATGTTCTACGCAAGTTTTCCTTCCCAAACGGATGATTTCTTGGCCCCTGAAGGTCATGAGGCGTGTATATTCTTAATCCCCATTGCTCCTGGATTAGAAGATACAGAAGAGATCAGAGAGAAATTCTTCCACATGATTATGGGGAGATTAAAAGAACTTACGGGGGAGGAAACCGATGGACATATCGTATTTAAACAGAGTTATTGCCTCAAGGATTTCGTAAAAGATTATAACTCCTTCAAGGGAAACGCATATGGACTGGCTAATACCCTTATGCAGACTGCGTTCTTAAGGCCAAGTATTGTAAGTAAAAAAGTGAAGGATTTATATTTCACAGGACAACTTACGGTCCCAGGTCCTGGTGTGCCCCCTTCATTGATTTCAGGAAAAATAGTTGCAGATAAAGTGATCGCTGACCATTCAAATTATTACAGGTATGCTTCAAATCTATGATCAGATTTCTCGTGACTTAAGTAGGAATATCACTAAGTCGTACAGCACCTCTTTCTCATTGGCAGTGAAGATGGTATCACCTTCTATCCGAGATCATATCTATAACATCTATGGTTTCGTTCGCTTAGCTGATGAGATTGTAGACACTTTTCATAATCATAATAAGGAGCGACTACTTCATGACCTAGAAAGGGACATGTGGCTTTCTATTAATGAGGGAATTAGCATCAATCCTGTGTTGCATTCATTCCAGGATACGGTAAGGAAATTTGATATTGAAAATGAATTGATTAGCGCCTTCTTGAAGAGTATGAAGATGGATTTAATCAAGAGCGATTATTCCACTTTTCAAGAGTATGAGGAGTATATTTATGGCTCAGCTGATGTTGTGGGTCTCATGTGCCTTAAGGTATTCGTGAAAGGAAATAATGAGTTGTATGAAGAACTCAAGTATAGTGCTATGAAGCTAGGGTCGGCTTTTCAGAAAGTTAATTTTCTTCGGGATTTCAAGCATGATATGGAAGGACTTGAGCGCAGTTATTTTCCTAACATAAGCGTGAACATTATGAGCGGGGAATCCAAGAAGGAGATTATTGCTGAGATAGAATCAGATTTCGTAGAAGCGTTTAAGGGAATTATAAAATTGCCAGCAGAAGCTAGATTTGGGGTTTATACGGCCTATAGATATTATAAGACACTTTTGAATAAACTCAAGGAAACTCCTTTTGAGAAACTCTCGGAGCAGAGGGTTAGAGTAGGAAATCATGTTAAGCTTTCTATCCTTGCGCGTTCCTTTGTAAGAATCAGATTAAATATTCTTTAATTAAGAATAATAGTATGATGAATCTTTTAATTATAGTTCTGGTCTTTCTAGGAATGGAAGGAGTGACATGGTTTACTCATAAATACGTCATGCACGGGTTCCTTTGGAAGCTTCACCATGATCATCACGACCATAGACTGCACGATTCAGAGTGGGAGAAAAATGATTTATTTTTTGTCATTTTCGCTATCCCTTCTATACTTCTCATTCTTGCAGGGAGTATCTATTCTATGCCTTATTGCTGGCAGATTGGAACTGGTGTGGCCATGTATGGAGCGGCTTACTTCTTAGTTCATGACGTCTTTATTCATCAGCGGATTAAGTGGCTTAGAGACTCAGAAAATCCTTATTTCAGAGCCTTAAGAAGAGCACATAAAATGCATCATAAACATATTAGCAAAGAAGAAGGCGAGTGTTTCGGAATGCTCATGGTTCCTCTTAAGTACTTCAAAAAGGAATTTAATACTGAAATCAAACAATCCTGATGTCACTTTATCTGCTCTTGGACATTGGCAGTTTGTTGATTCCATTAATTTTCAGTTTTCATCCGAAATTGAAGTTTTACAAAGAATGGCCATTTGTAATTCCGGCCATCCTTAGTTCTGGAATTTTCTTTTTGTTCTGGGATATCTTGTTCACCGAGATGGGCGTGTGGGGATTTAATGAGGCCTATTTATCAGGAACTTATATTTGGAGCCTGCCTATAGAAGAGTGGCTTTTCTTCTTCTGTATTCCGTATGCTTGTCTTTTTACGCATCATTGCTTGAAGATTCTTCTAGCAGACAAGCTGTTCCCTAGCTTAATTTGGACGAAGAGAATTGGACTAACTATCATAGCAGTCCTCTTCGTTTTCCTATTGGTTTTTATGGACAAGAGTTACGCGCTATCGGCTAGTTTTCTTGCTCTTATCTTGACCATGTATGCAGTAAAGAAGGAATCTAAGGAATTCAGGAAATTCTTAGTCAGTTATGCTGTAATTCTATTACCATTCGTTCTTATCAATGGCATTTTAACAGGTCACTTTACAGCAGATCCTGTGGTGTGGTATAATGACGATGAGAATATGGGAATGCGTTTCTTAAGCATTCCATGGGATGACTTTATTTATAATTACTCATTGTTTCTATTTCCCGTCTTGATGGCTGAACTGCTTAAAGCGAGGTTCATACGTGTGGTGACTGCGCCTGTTTGAAGAACCGCGGCACGTAAGAGGCTATCTATTGATGATAAGTTTCTTGGCCATAGAATCCTCCACGCGAACGAAATAAACACCATTCTTCAGATCAGAGATATCCAGAAAGGTTCTCCCACCAGTTTCCTTGAACGTGTATATAACTCTACCGAATAAATCCATTATTTCAACACGTGCATAAGGTCCTGCCATCCATTCTAGTGTGAGCCCATCAGAAGCGGGATTTGGATAGATGTTGAGCATGTATTTATCATTCTCATTCACTGAGTTGATGATATCATCGCAGAAATCTGTGTCAGGGGTTAATTCAATCCAACCTTGTGAGGTCAAAGACTGACCATTGAAAGCGGCATAGTTGCTTGGGTATCGGTCATTCCTGAATGTGAGGTTATTGTTGATTTCCAAAATATCTCCCTGGCTTGCCGGAGTTCCGGCATTAAAAGGTGTTTTATATTCCCAAACAATATTTCCAGAAGGGGTTAATTCAAACGTATATCCAAACCTACCTGAGCATATTAAACTGTTTCCATTAGGAAGACATTGGAAACTAGAAAGACCTGTGGAGTATAGGGATGTAGGCACTGGATGTGTTATGGTTAAAGAAAAATTAGCAGGGCTATAGGTAGAAGTGCTGAGTGGGTATGACCAGCTGTACATATCCCATGGTTGAACGAGTACATTGGCCTGAGAATAGTCCTCACCCACTTGATTATTAAAAACAGTAATACGCCCGTAATGAGGGTGTCCTGGACTCAAAAATTGGGTAGCCCATCTGGCATCGTGCTGGTAGAAAAGCTTTCGATCTGCTTCAACTCCTCGGTTATAAGCAATAGGATTTCCCCAACGATACATGAGGTCACCTCCAAGTCCGCTGAACCCTCCAGTGTGGCCAGCTGCTTGAGCTGTTGTAGTGGTATGGTCTATAATCCAGATTTCACTGAATGTTGGAACACTTATCATAATTTGATCCAATTCTTCATTATAATCAATGGAGTTCGTGTGCATCCAATCAGGATGACCTGAGCTGGTATCATAGTTCACATTTACTAACTCAGGGTGCTCACTTACAACACCGAAGTTATCTCGCGTTTCATCAAAATCTTGAACGATATGATCCCAGACATTCCATTGCCACACTATCTCGCTTGTACTAGGGTCTATTTCAATAATCTTATCTGGCCAAAGTTTATTCTGCGCGGTAGTCAGTGTATCTCTGCCCGCCTGAAGACATTCGGCTTCACTTTTGTACTCCCAAGCAATGGCAAGAATATTTCCATTGGCCATCAGAGCGATGTCGTGATGAAGACGATTAAACTCATCATTCATAGTGTAAGACCACAACAACTCATTTTCCCAACTTCTGATCTCCATAATGGCACCACCGCCACCAGCCCAAATAGGATCTGAGGTAACAGCGGCTTCTCTTTTAGTTTTTACTAAACTGCCATCTGCCCGCAGATAAGCTGTGTTTCCAGGTCTGAAGTTGGATTCATCTTCCCATATATGAACAACTTCACCGCAATTATCTAGGAGATAGACATTGGGCTGATTATGTGGGTATATCAAGTTATACCCATCATAGGATAAGGAAGGGTCGTATGATATTAGTCCAACGGTGTTCTGAGCACTTAAGCCAATACTGAGAGAAAACAAGAAAACACAAAGTGAGATATTAAATTTCATTCAATTTTGAATTATAAGTTTTTGACTCACTGAGGTTCTGTTCATTATATCTGTAACATGAACAAGATACATGCCTTGTACTAAATGTTGAAGGGAGATTTCATTTCTTCCTGATGATATTATTTGAGAACTAATTTTTCTTCCAGAAAGGTCGAAAACGTTTAGGTCAATGTTCTGGAGTGAAGTGTTGATGATCGTCAAGAGCTTTATGTCGTATTGATACAACATGTCGAAATTGAGTTCTTCAGATGGATTAATACTAAATGTAGGAACCGATTCATAGATGATGCAATCAGAAGGAAGGGGATTTAATTCTATGGGCTCACCCACTTGGATATCCACATCATCAAACCCTACGAAATCAGGTAAATAGCGTTCACATCGGAAGGCGGTTCCATTAAGTGCGCTCCAGAAATCACCTTGGTTCATAGGGGCATTGAAGGAAATAGGGATTCTATAATCCCAAACAATTTCTCCTTGTGGTGTAGCTTCTATGACCCATCCTTGCTCAGTGCTGTTGATTAGAAAATTACCATTGGGTAAAGCCTGTGTTCCACCTTGATGGCCAGTATATAAGTTCTCAGGCGGATCATTGGTGAATAACCAAGATACATCTTCTGGTCCATAGGAATTTAATCCCTCCAGAAGATATTCTCCTTC
>CALFHF010000237.1 GCA_937875855.1 uncultured Flavobacteriales bacterium | reverse complement strand
TCTTGATTGCGCAGCACATTGGGATTCGTAGCGCGGAATTGCTCCTCATTGAAATCGGCCCCGAATTTCGCTTTGGCCTTCTCCACATCCTTCTGGATCTTCTGCTCATACTTGCCCATGTGGTCCTCCACCAACACATCAGCACGGTAGCGCTTCTTGCTGTCTTTGTTGTCTATGAGAGGATCATTGAACGCATCCACGTGACCGCTGGCCTTCCACACCGTAGGATGCATGAAAATGGCCGCATCTATACCCACTATATTGTCATGCGTCTTCACCATAGCGTCCCACCAATACGCCTTTATATTGTTCTTCAGCTCCGATCCATTCTGCCCATAATCATAGGTAGCGCCTAGCCCGTCATAGATCTCGCTTGAAGGAAACACGAATCCGTATTCCTTCGCATGAGAGATTACCTTCTTCAGTAAGTCTTCATTTGCCATGGCGCAAAGAAAAGAAAAGGACGCGCGTGCGTGAAAGCTTTTTTCTAGGCCGATGGGTCAGGCTATCCTCGAAAGCCCTGTTCCGCGTATGCGGGATGCTATTCCCATGTACATATAGGTATGAGTTTCTCGCAGCAGCTCTGTCAATGTCACTTTTCGCAAAGAGTCAAGAATGACGTTCTTGTCCTAAGCGGTTCTCTTATACTATAAGGTAGCTTCCATTTCACTTCATCTGATTAGATGTCTTTTCTTTGTCCATCCATTTATGTGAGCTCCCATGATTCAGATCCAAGACGTACTGGTCAGTGAAGACCTTTTCATCCAATCCTTTGCCTGTGACTTAGGAAAGTGTAAAGGAGCCTGTTGTGTAGAAGGAGAATCTGGTGCTCCCGTAGAAGAGTCAGAACGTGAAGCCTTGGAGAAAATTCAAGATGCAGTAAGACCTTATCTACGTGCTGAGGGAATAGCTGCCCTAGAAGAACAAGGCCCGTATGTGCGTGACGCTGATGGGGACTTAGTCACTCCACTTCGTGACGGAAAGGAATGTGCCTATACGGTCTTTGATGCGCGGGGCATTGCTAAGTGCGGTATAGAGCAAGCATTCAGAGATGGAAAGATAGATTTCATGAAGCCTTCTTCTTGTCATCTCTATCCCATTCGCATAACCAAAGTAGGAGGCATGGATGCCCTCAATTATCATCAATGGCCCATCTGTGAACCTGCAAAAAAATGCGGAAAAGATCTTAGTCTCCCCATGTTCAGATTCTTGAAAAACGCCCTCGAAAGAAAGTATGGAAAAGAGTGGTTTGCAGAGCTAGAAAGCACTTATGAGCTCTGGAAATCGATTCGAGGTCAAGTTTGATAGGTTAGGAACTGGACTATGTTCATAGGATTTCTATCGAAGAAAATTTCTAGTTGAACGAAGTACTTTTACAGTAGCACAGCGGTCACATTCCCTTTGCCGATTGCGTGCCAAAATTCAGCCCTCAAAATCCGTTTTCCATGGTCTAATCGAATAAGTCAAAAGGCTAATTGTCTCATCCTCAGACAGTCAATCTTGGTCGAAAGTGACAATGTGTAAAACTATGGTCGATTGTGAATTTAATCTATCCCCTTAGCTACCATTTTATGAGAATATTTGTGTCACCGAACCGAAAGCCATTTTAAGACTTCAATGAAGTCTGGGTCTACAGGTGACAATTACGCCTGTGTCAGTACTGATTACCAGCGTTTTACAGAATTGAAAAGGCAGTTATTTTACTTAAATACGAGAGTATCATGGAGAAAGTCACCCCTGAAAAGATGCAAGCACTAAACGATAAATCAATGAACGAACTCACCGGGGTGAGTGAGGAGAGCACCTTCACTGAACCTATCCTAACCGAGAACCCAAATCGTTTCGTTCTCTTCCCTATTCAGCACCATGACATATGGGAGGAATACAAGAAATCTCAAGCTTCCTTCTGGACAGCTGAGGAGATAGACCTCGCACAGGATCTTGTGGACTGGGATGAGAAGCTGAACGACAATGAGCGCTTCTTCGTCAAGCATGTCCTTGCATTCTTCGCTGCTAGTGATGGTATTGTCAATGAGAACCTTGCTGAGAATTTCCTTGCTGAAGTTCAATACACTGAAGCCAAGTTCTTCTACGGATTTCAGATTATGATGGAGAACATCCACTCTGAGACCTATTCGCTTTTGATTGACACCTATATCAAGGACACCGCTGAGAAGGATTATCTTTTCAATGCAATTGAGACCATGGATTGCGTTAAGAAGAAAGCAGAATGGGCACTAAGCTGGATTGATGAAGGAAGTTTCGCAGAGCGTCTGATCGCATTCGCGGCTGTTGAAGGAATCTTCTTCTCAGGTAGTTTCTGCTCCATCTTTTGGCTCAAGAAAAGAGGCCTTATGCCAGGACTTGCGTTCTCTAATCAATTGATTTCAAGAGATGAAGGAATGCACTGTGACTTCGCATGCAAGCTGTACAACAATCACTTGGTTAAGCAGCTTCCTAATGAGACTGTATATAAAATAATCACTGATGCAGTGGAGATTGAAAAAGAATTTGTCACAGATGCACTTCCAGTTAAGTTGATTGGAATGAACGCTAAGCTGATGACACAATACATAGAGTTCGTTGCTGATAGACTCCTCATAGAGTTGAACCTTGAAAAAGTCTATAACGCTAAGAACCCATTTGACTTCATGGAGATGATTTCCTTGGAGGGAAAAACGAATTTCTTTGAAAACCGCGTTTCTGAATACAAGAAAGCTGGTGTCACAAGTGACAGCAGTAATGCTTCAAGCAGAACCTTCTCAGTAGACGCTGATTTCTAAGACAATTGACTCACCTACCTTCGACCTAACACACTGAAAATACACACCTATGTTCGTAGTTAAAAGAGACGGAAGAAAAGAGGCCGTGCGCTTCGACAAAATTACCGCACGCATCAAGAAGCTTTGTTACGGGTTGGATCCTTTGTTGGATTCAACTCAAGTGGCCATGAAGGTCATTGAAGGGCTTTTTGATGGAGTAACTACTACGCAGCTAGATAACCTAGCCTCCGAAGTAGCCGCTATGCAGACGATCAAACATCCTGATTATGCGCAACTCGCATCTAGGATCGCTGTATCTAACCTGCATAAGAATACGCAGAAGTCATTCTCTGAGACCATGACCGCTTTGTATGAGTACACTGATCCTGCTAACGGGGATGCTGCTGCACTTCTAGCCAAGGATGTTCATGAAATCATTGTTGCTAATGCGGAGCTCTTGGACTCTTCCATTATTTATGATCGAGATTTCAGCTACGATTATTTCGGTTTCAAGACCTTGGAGCGCTCTTATCTTCTTCGTATGGAAGGAAAGGTGGCCGAGCGTCCGCAACAGATGTTGATGCGTGTTGCCATTGGTATTCACAAAAAGGACGTGGAAAGTGCACTCAAGACCTATGACATGATGTCTAAAGGATTGTTCACACACGCTACTCCTACTTTGTTCAATGCAGGAACTCCTAAGCCACAGATGTCTTCTTGTTTTCTTCTTACCATGAAGGGAGATAGTATCAATGGAATTTATGATACCCTTAAGCAATGCGCCCAGATTTCACAATCTGCGGGTGGCATAGGACTAGCTATTCATGATATCCGCGCGAAGGGTTCTTACATAAAAGGAACCAACGGAACTTCGAACGGTATTGTGCCTATGCTACGTGTATTCAATGACACTGCACGTTACGTAGATCAAGGTGGAGGAAAGCGTAAAGGAAGCTTCGCTATCTACATGGAACCTTGGCATGCTGACATCTTTGATTTCTTGGATTTGAAAAAGAACCACGGAAGCGAAGACCGCAGAGCACGAGATCTTTTCTATGCACTCTGGATTCCAGACTTGTTCATGAAGCGTGTAGAGGAAAACGGAACATGGACGCTTATGTGTCCTAAAGAATGTCCTGGTCTTTCTGATACTCACAGCCTTGAATTCGAATCGCTGTATACCCGTTATGAAGAAGAAGGAAAAGGACGTAAGACTATCAATGCTCAAGAGCTTTGGTTCAAGATCCTTGATTCTCAAGTAGAGACCGGTAATCCATACATGTTGTACAAAGACGCTGCGAACGGAAAGTCGAATCAAAAGAACTTAGGAACCATAAAGAGTTCCAACCTATGTACTGAAATCATGGAGTACACTGCTCCTGATGAGGTAGCTGTGTGCAACCTTGCTTCAGTAGCTCTGCCTAAATTCATTAAGGACGGCAAGTTTGACCATGATGGATTATTCAAGGTAGCGTATCAAATGACCCTGAACTTAAACAGGATCATTGATAATAATTTCTATCCAATACCAGAAGCGCGTAAGTCGAACATGAGACACCGTCCTATTGGATTAGGTGTGCAAGGATTGGCTGATGCGTTCATTCTATTGCGTATGCCTTTTGATTCTCCTGAGGCAAGACAATTGAACAAGGACATCTTCGAGACCATCTATTACGCTTCTATGACAGCGTCCAAGGATTTGTCTAAAGTAGATGGCCCGTATGAGACCTATGAAGGTTCACCCATCTCTGAAGGAAAATTCCAATTTGACCTTTGGAATGTAGCACCGAGCGATCGTTGGGAATGGGATATCCTTCGTGATGAGATCAAGGAACATGGAGTACGTAACTCATTGCTCGTAGCGCCTATGCCTACAGCAAGTACAGCTCAGATTCTTGGAAATAACGAATGTTTTGAGCCATATACTTCCAATGTATATACCCGCAGAGTATTGAGCGGTGAGTTCATTGTAGTGAATAAGCACCTCTTGCGTGACTTAGTGAAGCTGGGTATATGGAATGAGGAAATGCGTGCTAAGTTGATGATGAACAATGGTTCAGTTCAAGGTCTCTCTGAGATTCCTGACAACTTGAAAGCATTGTACAAGACAGCTTGGGAGTTAAGCCAAAAGACATTACTAGATATGGCCGCTGACCGTGGAGCATATATCTGCCAGTCACAGTCATTGAATGTATTCATGGAGAATGCAAACAGCGATAAGCTGAGCTCTATGCACTTCTATGGTTGGAAGCTAGGATTGAAGACTGGAATGTATTACCTGCGTTCTAAGGCAGCGGCTAGCGCCTTGAAAGGACTAGGAATGGATGCCGCGAAGATGAAAGAACTAGAGAACAACAAGAGCGGTAAGGTAGTGATGGAAGAAATCAATGCGAACGAAGCAGCACTAGCCTGTTCTATAGATAACGGGGACGATTGCGAGATGTGCAGCGGCTGATCTAAGAAATTAGTTCATGTGATTTTGTGAAAAGGCCTCGAGGATTCGGGGCCTTTTTTTTATCCCGCCCATCCATCTCTATCCAAACTTCTATACTGAATAGCTTCAGCCAGGTGCTGGGTTTTAATGTTGTCAGATTTATCTAGATCAGCGATGGTTCGTGATACTTTTAAAATACGGTCATACGCACGAGCAGAAAGTCCGAGGCGATCCATGGCTATCTTGAGCATATCCCTTCCTTCTTTTTCTATGTGGCAATGCTTATTCAGTTCCTGCTTACCCATATGTGCATTCGCATGTATGTCAGGACTTCCTTGAAAACGATCTTGTTGTTTCAATCTCGCGTTGCTCACACGTTCACGAATGGAATTGCTACTCTCCGTCAGGCGCTTGTCTGATAATTCATCAAAGCTCACCGGAGTCACTTCTATATGAAGATCTATGCGGTCTAAAAGCGGCCCTGATATCTTGTTCAAATACTTCTGTACCAATCCTGGAGGGCATACACATTCCTTATCTGGATGATTATAATATCCGCAAGGGCAGGGGTTCATAGAGGCAACAAGCATAAAACTTGCAGGATATTCCACAGAGAATTTAGCACGGGAAATATTGACTACACGATCTTCTAGCGGTTGGCGCATAACTTCAAGCACCGTCCTCTTGAATTCTGGTAGCTCGTCAAGAAAAAGAACTCCGTTATGTGCTAAGGAAATCTCCCCTGGTTGAGGATAACTTCCTCCGCCTACTAAGGCTACGTCAGATATCGTATGATGAGGTGATCTGAAAGGTCTTTGTACAATCAGGCCTTCTTCTTTATTCGTTCTACCTACGATGGAATGGATTTTCGTAGTCTCCAGCGCTTCATCAATATTAAGAGGAGGAAGTATGGTGGGAAGTCTCTTGGCAAGCATGGTCTTTCCTGCACCTGGAGGGCCAATGAGAATGACGTTATGTCCGCCTGCAGCGGCTATTTCAAAAGCGCGTTTAATATTCTCTTGGCCTTTTACATCACTGAAATCCACAGGATAATTTCCTACTCCTTCAGCAAACCTGGCGGCTATGTCAAAAGTGTATCGTTCTAGTTCTCCTTTGCCATCAAAGAAAAGAATGACCTCTTGCAAGTCCTTTACTCCATAGACCTCAAGGCCTTCCACTATGGCAGCTTCTATAGCGTTTTCAGCAGGAACTATCATTCCTTTAAAGCCTTGTTTTTTCGCTTCAATGGCGATAGGAAGAACACCTTTAATTGGGCGTAATTCCCCATCCAAAGACAGCTCTCCCATAATTAAATAGTCGCCTACTTTCTCGTCATTAATCTGTTCTGTAGCAGCGAGAATTCCTATAGCAAGCGTAAGGTCATACGCAGACCCTTCCTTGCGTATATCTGCAGGAGCCATGTTGATGGTGATCTCCTTCGTTGGGATTTTATAGCCGATGTTTTTGAGCGCGGCAGCAATACGCTGATGGCTTTCTTTCACAGCAGAATCAGGAAGACCTACCATGAAGAAATTAACTCCATTACTCACGTTCACTTCCACAGTGACGATGGTGGCATGAATTCCGAGAATGGCACTACCGAATGTTTTTACAAGCATAGCCGATGAAGGTAAGTAAAAGGGATTTCAATGCGTCAATCTGTACTTTCCAATCTTGGAAAACGCCTTTCCCAAATGGAATTTAGAAGAATAATCATGCTGATACAAAGAATGGGATAGAGCGTAAAGAGATAGCGATTCTCTAGTGTAGCTGGAGTAAAGGGAAGCAAAAATGGAAGTGCCAGACAGTGCAAGGCGCCTAAGATTACAAATACCTTGACCGTGGAATTCTCAGCTCTTCTCCACATGAAAACCATACCTGTAGACCCAAGGATGAGTACCAGATAATAGCATGCAGAAGCATAGAGTTTGAGGAACTTCTGCAAGGGATTCATAACATCGAAGCTTGGAAGAAGTAAATAACTAGAACCGGATGTCAAGACTCTTCTGCGCACATTCTCGAGCTTATTCCAGACATGATATTTTAAAGGTTGAGCCTGCTTAACTTGCTCGAGATATCGATCTGCTATTGGAACGATTCTTTCCTCTAGTGCTAGGTATTTTTCTGGTTCGGGTTCATCACGAAAACTATGATAAAGGGTTCTGAGTTCTTCCAAAGAATCTCGGTTAAAACTTACTCCTTCAAACCATGAATCAGGCATCTCATAACGTGCTGCTTCCTTGTCAGATGCTGCTCTAAACCAATGCGCAAGCCCAGGCTCGAAATAGGCTGATTCTACATCCAATGATGCTGCGAAAGATCGTGTAGCCAACCATGTTTTAGAGTAGGTCTTACCATAAGACTCATACATGGGTGATTCTATGGGGATGAACTGATTTAGCGCTTGATAATTACGTGTTATCCAAGCTCCTTCGAAAATCAGAAAAGGAAGACAAAAGAAAAATGCCGGTCTTATTCTATGCCAAAGCGTAGAATGACCTTGGAATCCATTGATTAATAAAAGTATGCCAACCGGTAGGAGGATATAGCCGAGAAAAGGTCGTAGGAAAATGGCCCAGGTTAGAAAGAAACCTGCCCAAAGAAGGCGAGTTCTATACCCTGCTTGCCAATAAGTGAAGAACTGATACAAGAAGAGGATGAATAAGGCAGTACTCGGGCTCTCAGTAATGCTGCTGAAGTCATATCGCAGGTAATATAGACTAGTCCCATAGAAGAGCAGCGTAAGTAAAAAGACCCGCCTGGATTTGGATAATCTGTAGGCCAACAAAGCCAAGAAACAGGCTCCTATGGCTGCGAGAATAATCTGAAGAAGAATGAGAACTACGAGCGCAGTACCCTTATTAACAGATAAGCGCAGGAAATAATAGGGCATAGCATACCCAGGCATACGACCCGCATATGGGCGATCATTTACGTATGAGTAATGTCCATCTTCAAAGTAGCGATCTACGGGCAATAGGAAGTAGCCATAGTCCACCTCTTTCAGAACGACCCCATCCACCATACGTTCAGGGAAATGCTGATTCCCTTGATGCATGAAATAGATTAGAATGGGGATTCGAATGAGTAAAATACACAGTGTCCAGAATGGCCAATGTTGCATGGGGTCTTTCTTGAACAGCATGGATTTCAGTGTCTTCATTGCGCTGAGCAAGGTAGTGAAATAGGAAATCGATTAATCAGTCCTTGATGAATTGCCCGCTGTGAAGGATTATCTTCTTTTCAAAGAGTAGGAGGGTGTATAATCCGGGATCTAAGGCGGATATAGGTAGCGTGATTAATCCTTGAGGAGTTGAGGAAGGAAGAATAGTGAGCTCTTGAATTTCTCGTCCTAATTCATCTATTAGGCTGTATGTCAGAATGCGAGAACCCAGTCCACTGAGCCTGAAGGAAATGAGGTCTGCAGCTGGATTTGGAAAAATGAGAAGATCAGATTCAGTGAGTAAATTTACTAGACCATTAGGCCCAATCAAAATACTTTGGCAAACAGAATCTGTCCCACAGGTATTGAAGACTTCAAGACATACTTCATAGACTCCGAATTCGGATACTAACTCAGACCAAGTAGTCTCAGTAGAAACTAAAACTCCATCAAGGTACCAGATGAGCGAATCCGCTAATTCAGAAAGACTAGTTGCTTCTATTACAAAGGAGCTAGACGTCAGCTCAAAGCCAGCAACGGGAAATGGACATTCCACATCTATCGTTGCGCAAAGACTGTCAACGCCACAGGAATTTATAGCAATGAGACAGAGTTCATAGGAACCTGATTCGGCATATGTATATAAAATTTCATCTCCAGAAAGTATGGTGCCATCTCCCATAATCCATGAAAGTGAATCAGCGTTGACTCCTGTATGCGAGGCTTGGAATGATAGAAGCTCCGTAGTAAACTCGAAACCAGATTCTGGAAGTGCACAGATTACTTCTATCTCAGCGCAAATGGAATCGCTAGCACATTCGTTACTGATGATTACGCAAAGAGTATAGATTCCAGGTTCATTATAGTAATGCTCAATGCTCTCTCCTGATAGCACAGTGCCATCTCCCATAATCCAGAGAATGGAATCTGCAACGGTTATGCATGAGGCAGTGAAGAGGAGGTTATCTTGTAAGTAATTGAAATTAGCAGTAGGCGCAGTGCAGAAGAGGTTGATGGTTTCGCATGCACTTATGGAGGCGCAAGAAGTAACTAGCTCAACGCAAACAAGATGTTCACCTAAGGATTCGAATGTGTGTGTATAGTCGTTTCCAGTTCCAACTAACTCTCCGTCAATAGTCCAGTTTATCTGAAATACGTCCCCACTTGTCTGGAGTTCAAAGGACTGATTTAAACCTGATATAAGGACTGGAGTAAACTGAATTTCTGGGCTGCAGTCTAGAATAACTTCGTCTGCATTCTCAATAATGTTGATGGTCTGTTCACAGGGAATAGTATAAACTTTATTGATGATTCCGCTAGGCCATTTAATAATAACCGAGTCAGCTTGAGTACTTGTTCCAAGTCCAAAAGGATAGTTGAAAGAATCTTGAGCAAGGTGGCTACTTGTGCAGGTCGTCTGGTCGATACGCTTTTGTCCATTTGACCAAGCTTCTATGATAGTGCCTATCGCGTCCTTGTTAGATAATGTACCTTCCAAGTGAACTTTGATCCAATGATTTTCAGTCGTTGGTCCTATCCATATCTGTGAAGTTCCTTGATACCCATCGGCTACCACTAGATCCAAATAGCCATCCGAGTTTAAATCTCCTTGTGCACTGGCGAAATGGTGACCAGTACCCATGTCGAATTCAGTTCCTAGATATTCGCTAAACGTTCCACTGCCATCATTGATGTAAAAATAGATGCTCGACCCTCCAGTGTCTCGAACGCTGTTCACAGTGAATAGATCTAAATCCCTATCAAAGTCATAGTCAACAAAATTACATCCCCAGAACGTACCCACGTCATCTCCTGCCAGACTGCCAGGTAGCCACTCAAAATCTGCACTATCATTCCTGAACAATGCATTTCCGACATGACCCTGGAAGTTGCCTATCGTGTTGGTCACATAAAGATCCAAGTCATGGTCATTGTCGAAGTCCCCCAGCTCTGCGCCCATTGAGTTCATAGCGACATTCATATCCATAATTGCGGAGACATCCTGAAAGGTCTGAGTTTCATTATTCTCGTAGATCCGATTCTCAGAGCTTCGATCATTAGACGTGAATAGATCCATGTCTCCGTCCATGTCCATATCAAAGAAAACGCTATTGAAGGAAAAACCTTGACTATCTGAAACTCCTAAAGATGATGTAACCTCATTGAAAGTTCCATCGCCATTGTTATGATATAAATAATTCTGTCCTAAATCTCCGGTATAGTATTTACATACATAAAGATCCAAGAAACCATCACTATCATAATCTGCCCAGGTACTTCCATATAGAGGAGCAGCATCTGTATCTAAACCGGCAGAAAAGGTGACCTCAGTATACTGACCTGAGTCTTGATTATAGAGACTCATTCCACCTCCTGAAGTGTATGTGAAGTAGGTGATGAACAAGTCTTTGTCACCGTCATTGTCATAGTCTACCCAATTCAATCCTCGTACTGCCTGAGTGATATCTAAAAGTGAAGGTTCATCAGCGGGCACAAATCCTGAATCGGTCTGGAAGTAAACGGCCAAAGGGACGCCTAGCCCTGTTCCTAGAGTGAGGTCATCTCTACCATCTCCATTGATATCAACTAAACTTATGCCTGAGCCAAATCCCAATTCTCCGAAATTATGGACTATCCCATACTCCTGAGCGCGATCAATGAACTGCGCATGAGAATGGCTTCCCATTAGAATGATGGGTCCTAGGAAAAAGATGAAGTATTTATCATATGACATGTGCGACCATAGCAATAAAGTCCTGTAGTAAATATATAGATTAAATAAACCTGAGGAAAGGTATTCCACGGGACCTTATTGGAATCAAATTCCAGCTTCCACACCCATGATTAATAGATGGATCACCTTGATATGAATCTCCTGGGCATGGTCAGCGAATGGGCTATGTGGTGCGCGTATTTCTGCATCGCATTGCCCGGCCATTTTACCTCCATCTTTACCGGTAAGACCTATGACTTTCATGCCCTTAGACCGAGCAGCCTGAATTGCCTTCAAAACATTCGCAGAGTTTCCGGAAGTGCTAATAGCCAGCAGAACATCTCCTTCATTGCCCATACCTTCAATGAAGCGGGAAAAAATACTTTCATAGCCATAGTCATTACCTACACATGTGAGATAAGAAGGGTCTGAAATGGAGATGGCAGCCATTGATGGTCGATCATCGCGATATCTTCCTGTAAGCTCTTCAGCAAAATGCATGGCATCGCTCATGGATCCCCCATTCCCGCATGAAATGGCTTTCCCTCCTTTTTTTAGGGATTGAACGAGAATGGCAGTGGCAGATTCAATAGCTTGAATCTGCTTCTCATCAGCACTGAAAGTGTTCAGGATATCTGAAGCTTCTTGAAGATAGGTCTTGATGTATTGACTCATGTTCCAAAGGAAATGAATTCCTCGTTCATGGAATCACAATTTAGAAAGTCCGCGTTCTAGCCACTCCTTAAAGACGGGAATTGAACCATGATCCTGGTAGTTCGCGGCTTCTATTAGGCTGTTTTCTTTATGGTCAATGAGTACATAGTAGGGCTGCGAATTAACCTTATAACGCTCTTCCTGTAAGATTTTCCATTGATCACCTACGTACTTAATCTTACGATTCTTTCCATTGACTATTTTCTCATACTTCTTATCTTCAGGTAGTTCTATGCGCTCGTCTACATAGAGAGAAATGAGTACTAAGTCTTCAGTGAGTATCCGTTTTATCTCAGGGTCGCTCCATACGTTCTCCTCCATTTTCCTGCAATTCACACAGGCCCATCCTGTAAAGTCAAGCATAACAGGAAGGCCTACTTTTTTAGCATGAGCTAGCCCTTCTTCATAATCATGAAAGACATAAATTCCTTGAGGGCCTTTATGTGTTCCTTCAGTATGAACCCCATTATCCGCTGAAGCTAAACCAGGTCCTCCTCCCATGAATCCTACTCCTTCTGGGGATTCACTGTAGAACATTGGAGGGGGGAACGCATTGATGAGTTTCAAAGGTGCTCCCCATAACCCAGGAATCATATACACTGTGAACATTCCAGTGATGATGGCCATGAACAGTCTTGTTACTGATATGTGGGGCAGAGGGCTATCGTGAGAGAGTTTTAATTTGCCCAAAAGATATAGGGTCAGCAATGCAAATATGATAATCCATATGGCGATGAACACTTCTCTGTCCAAGAAATGCCATTGCTCTACAAGGTCAGCGTTCGAGAGGAATTTAAAGGCCAAAGCCAATTCTAGAAAACCTAGGACTACTTTGACTGAATTCAACCATCCTCCTGATTGTGGCAATGAATTCATCCATCCAGGAAATGCAGCGAACAAAGCGAATGGTAGGGCAATAGCCAAGGAAAATCCAAGCATTCCAATGATAGGTCCCATATATCCGCCACTCGCAGCTTCTACTAGTAAGGTTCCTACAATAGGTCCAGTGCATGAAAAGGAAACAAGAGCTAAAGTAAAGGCCATAAAAAAGATTCCTAGGAATCCTCCTTTGTTGGCTGCGTCATCTGCTTTATTTACCCATGAAGCAGGAAGGGTGATTTCAAATGCTCCAAGAAATGAAGCTGCGAACACAATGAGAAGTACGAAGAAGAAGAGATTGAAATAGGTGTTCGTAGCCATGTTATTCATGACATCTGCCCCGAAAACAGAAGAAACACCCACACCCAAGGCTACATACAGAACGATGATGCATACTCCATAAAGAATAGCATTACTTATTCCCTTGGCTCGGGTCTTACTCTGTTTAGTGAAAAAGCTAACTGTAAGCGGAATCATAGGGAAAACACAGGGTGTAAGAAGCGCTGCAAAGCCACTAAGGAAGGCTAGGAAGAAAATCTTCCACATCCCTTTTCCTTTGCTCTCATGTTCATTAAGTACAGGGGATTCCTCTAATTCAGGCCCTTCGAATTGAAACTCGAATTCTATATCCTCGGGTGGTAAACACTTGCTATCATCACAAACCATGAAGGTTAGATATCCATTGACCTTCACATCACCCGTGCCACTTATTTTTACCCGTTGAACGAAGCTCGCGCTGTCCTCATAATAACTGAGGTCCATCATGAAATTAGAATCATAGCTAGTCTTGGGCTTGCCTTCACTCACGCTGTCAATAAGACTGAAGGAATCATTTTCTTCAAATGTGAATGAAGTAGGGATAGGCCCTATTTTCTCTTCTTCAAACCTCAAAGCATACAGATGCCAATGTGGATCTAATTTCGCTTTGAAGATTAAGTCGTAGGTGTCTTTTTCTCCGTCAACTGCTTTGCTTGTATACGTCCATGATGCTGGCTCCAAGATTCCTTGGTCGACAGCTTGTGCAGTCTCTGTTGAAGAAGTATTGGCTTCTGCAATCTGGCTTGTAACTTGAACTCCGTTCGTTTTTTGGGCTTCAGTAGGTTTAGGTGTACTTTCCTCTTTCTTGGCTGCCGGGGTGACTGTAATGTCAAAATCTATAGGGTCAGGGAAGATGCACTTTGCCTCGTCACAGGCCATATATTCAAGAACTCCTGCGACATGGAATGGGTTGCTAGAACTGGAAGTGATACGCTGCTTGAAGTCAACACTATGCTCGAAATAGGCCAATTCCATTTCGAAATTGGGGTCATAGGCTTGAATCGCTTTTCCCTCCTTGACCTGGCCTGATTTCTTAAATGACTTGCTATCCTCAAACAGAATACTAGTCGCTATTGGGCCAATCTTATCGGCTTCTAAATGCAATGAATAGACGTGCCATTTCTCCTCAATATCTGCATGAAAGACAACGTCATAGCTGTCATTTCCGAGGTCTTGGATACTGAATTTCCACTTAACAGGTTCTAGGATTTGGCTTTCCAAGCTAAAGGAAAGCAATCCAAGAAATATAAATAAGGGTACAAAGCGTTTTAAGAACATAACAGAGTCAGTGTATAAAGTAAAGGTACGTGAGACAGAGGCGCAGGATCGTAAGCATTTAGAATTCATCTTGGATTCCTGTCAATAGGTTAATTCTTCATCAATAGCCAAACCAAAGTGTTTCTTGCCCCAGCCCGTGAAGAAATAAAACAATGGAGTGTCGAGCAGAGCTATGATCACTTTGTAGGCGAACCCATTGATGAAGAGTATTCCAAAATTATCCCAAGGGATAGCTCCGAAGTAACATAGTAATCCCAAGACCATGGCCGTGTCGAGGAATTGGCTGGGTATAGTGGAGAAATTATTGCGAAGCCAAAGATTTTTCCCTTTCGTCTTCTTTTTCCAGAAATGAAAGAGTTTGATATCAATAAACTGAGCTAGTAAATAGGCCACCATGCTTGCAAAGACCGCGACACCTGTTAGTCCAAATACTTTAGAGAATGTCTCATCGTCTACCGGGGACCATGATGTGGCAGGAACAGCATTTGCTATAACTACGATTCCTAAGACAAATACGGAAGCAACGAGCCCTGCTACCACTACTTGGTTTGCCTTTTTCTTTCCATAGAGCTCTGAGATTAGGTCAGTGATGAGAAAGGTGATAGGATAGGGGATGAGCCCTACACTAATTTCAAAGACATAATCTATCCCGAATGCCTCTAAAGGCGCCCAAAAGAAAAACTTCTGAAAGATGAGATTACAACCAACAAGACTTGCAATGAAAATAGAGGCCAAGACAAAATAGAAGGTCTGGGCCTGCTCTTTAAGTTTAGCAGCATCAGTTTGCATATGGCACTAATATCTGACAATTATATAGTCCAAAGAGCCTCAATCGAAAATCGCGCAATATTATTTAAAGATTTATGAATGGCTTGAGAGGACGTAAATCACTTTGTCAGTGTTTTTGTAACACTTGAAATCCTCTGATATTCTATGCCCCACTAACCAGACTATTTCCTCTCCACTCATTAGTACAAGCGTTCTTTTTTTCTCTTCCAAAGGAACTTTCGCATCGATCAGAAAATCAGAAACGAGTTTCTTTCCATTCATACCGAGCGGCTTGAATAGATTTCCTTCTTTCCAACGACAAAGGCTCAAAGGGAATTGCAACTTAGAAGCATTCAGATAGGCGATGTTAGGATTTGGATCAAAGAATTCTGGCGCTTCTTCCATTCTCCAGAATTCTAGTGGAAATGGAAGTTCATCCGTATTTAAGTCCTCGGAGATCTCCCATGTGCCTTCAGGAAACCCTTTTATAAGACTAAGCAATAAGCGCCCTCTGTCTGAAGTCAACACATGAGTCTTTGAGAGTACTTGTTTTCCGCTTTGATTGCTTGTTAGGATATTGTCAAGCTGAACATCATTGAATCCATAGGCCATGAAGAGATGGCCTAATAAAAGTTTTTCCTGAGAACTTCCATCAAGGCTGATTCTTGTCGTCTCACCGTCTATGTCAAAATGAGTCTTTCTATATGCTTCACTAGCCTCATCGATTAATGCCGCCACTGATCGCTGAATGTCCATAGTACGCATCATCACTTTTTCGAACCCTGGTCTCCATGAACTCAACATAGGGACTAAATCATGACGAATTTTATTGCGCAGATATTTATTTGAAGTATTGGAAACATCTTCACGCCAAGTGATTTTATGTTCAGCGGCATATAACTCAATAGCTGCTCTATCAATGTCTAATAAAGGACGAATAATCTTTCGATCTTCGTCTTCTTGAATTCCTGATAATCCCCGCGGGCCGCTTCCTCTGAGCAGATTAATAAAAAAAGTCTCTATGCTATCCCCTTTATGATGTGCTGTGGCTAAATGACTACAATCCTTAATTTTCATCAACTCGAAAAACCATACGTATCTTAATTCACGCGCAGCCTCTTGAATACCCATTCCTTTTTCTGAGGCATAGCTTTCTGTGTCGAATTTCTTGCTGTCACACGAAACCTTCATATGAGCGCTAATAGCTTTCACGAAAGCCTCGTCTTCATCAGAATCCGCACCGCGCAATTGAAAATTACAATGCGCCACATGAATATGATTAGCACCATATTGTGTATACAGTCTATGCAGCATGACCATACTGTCGATACCACCCGAGACGGCAAGAAGAATTTGCTTGGGCTTCATGGGATAAAGGTAGGTGTCCGAAGGACGTATTTGAGATTCAAGATTCAAAAAATCAAGATTCTGTGGTGTTGAGTTTTTACAATATACTCCGAGAAGAATGAGATGCCCATAGCCACATCTTTTTCTATACGAGACTCTGTGCTTCTTCGCGTTTATGTGCAATAGAACAGGAAACCCGGAATTACATGAAGGAATTTATTTCACAATAAACAGTAATAGCGTAAAAGCAATCACAATCTCAAATCTAATTAACCTTGTATCTGGAACCTTAAGTCAGTATCTCACTTCCCGTGATTTTGAAAGGAATACATTTGCTTACTAAGAATTAAAACTGCTGCTATGTCCTTTCAAAACTTACTTGTCCAAGACACTGACCTTGTTCGACTAATCACCATCAATCGTCCTGACCAACTTAATGCCCTTAATAAAGCGACCATTCAAGAGTTGCATGAAGCGCTCAAGGCGGCTGAAAGGGCCTCTGAAGTGCGCGTAGTAATTCTTACCGGTTCAGGTGAAAAAGCCTTTGTGGCTGGTGCTGATATTAAAGAATTCGCCTCCTTTGATATAACCCAAGGCAAGCAGCTAGCCGCCAAAGGTCAAGAGCTCCTTTTTGATTTAATAGAAAACATGAGCACACCAGTCATCGCTGCGGTTAATGGATTCGCGCTAGGTGGCGGATTAGAATTAGCCATGTCCTGCCATTTCAGGATTGCTTCGGAAAATGCGCGCATGGGATTACCTGAGGTTTCATTAGGCGTTATCCCTGGCTATGGCGGTACGCAGCGCCTTGCTAGATTGGTCGGTAAAGGAAAAGCAATGGAACTCATCATCACTGCCGGAATGATTCCTGCTGAGGATGCCTTGAGATGGGGATTAGTGAACTATATGGTTCCTCAAGTTGACCTTATCACAACAGCTGCAAAGTATGCAGCGCAGATTTGTAAAAACTCTCCCATGGCCATAGCTTCTGCTATACGTGCAGTGAACGCAGGATATGATAAAAAGGTAGATGGCTTTGTAAAAGAAATAGAAGAATTCGGAAAATGCTTCGGTACTCCAGAGTTCGTGGAAGGAACTACTGCCTTTATGGAGAAGAGGAAAGCAGCATTTTAATGCAAGGTTCAAGATTAGATTAACCTCAAACTTCAAATCCCTCCTTGCCCAATCCTCTTAAAAAATTAGCCGGCCAAACGGCTATCTATGGCTTAAGTAGCATAATCGCCCGCTTGCTTAATTATCTGCTCACTCCTCTTTATACATCTGAGCATGTATTTGATCCTGAGCAGTACGGGATTATAACGGAGATGTATGCATATGTGGCTTTCCTCATCATTTTCCTGACCTATGGAATGGAGACAGCTTTCTTCCGCTTCATTGGAAAAGATGCTTCTAAAAAAGTAATAGTCTTTGCCACTGCTGCTAAAAGTCTAATCATTACTTCTCTCCTATTCATGCTAGGAGCTGTACTCTTCAGCGAGCCTATAGGAAGGGCCTTGCACTACCCGAATCATACAGAGTATGTTGTATGGTTCGCCATCATCGTGGGATTGGATGCCATCTCCACCTTGCCACTTGCTCTCCTGCGCTCCGAGGATAAAGCCTTACGTTTCGCGGGGGTAAACATGGTCAATGTGGGAATCAATATTGGATTGAACCTCTTTTTCTTGGCCTATTGCTTACCTAAATTTCAAGCAGGTGAAAGCAATTGGTTGATTGAGACCTTTTATGACCCCGAAATAGGGGTGGGGTATGTCTTTATTTCTAATCTACTCGCATCCATTGTCAAGTTTTTATTGCTCAGTCCGTATTTATTGCGAGCCAGAGGCTTCGATAAAAAATTGCTCAAAGAAATGCTTAGATATGCCTTGCCGCTCCTTGTCGTGGGAATAGGATGGTATGTCAATGAAAACTTTGATAGAATCATGTTGAAGTTTCTGCTCTTCGATAAATTAGGAGAAGTGGAAACTATGAAAATGGTGGGAATCTACGGAGCTAATTATAAGCTGTCTATTGTCATCATGTTATTCATACAAGCTTTTCGTTATGCAGCTGACCCATTCTACTTTGGCAGACAAGGAAAACCAGGTGCTGAGAAGATTTATGCTTCACTCATGACCTATTTCATAATCATTGTATGCATTATTTTCCTTATGGTCACTTTATTCATTGATGTATTCAAGAATTTCATCCCGAATGAAGTCTATTGGGCGGGTCTTGGAACTGTCCCTATATTATTGATGGCCAATATTTTCCAAGGTGTCTATTACAATCTATCGTTCTGGTATAAATTCATTGACAAGACCAAATACGGTGCATATATGGCCATCCTAGGCGCGTCCATTACACTCATATT
>CALFHF010000236.1 GCA_937875855.1 uncultured Flavobacteriales bacterium | reverse complement strand
ATATGCAGCAAAATTCTGATCTTCTTCCAAGTCAAATCTTAGTCCTAGATTGCTTTCATCCCAAGTAATGAAATAGTTTATGGTATCGTTCACTAAGCTGTAGTGAGGATTCCCCATACCAGAAGGGTCTGCATACATCAAGGAATCTAGCCAGCCATTATTCTTCTTACCAATAAACTCTATGTAATCTCCAAAATCAAAGGATCCATCATCGGCTCCTGAGACCCATATTGGCTCCTCTTTTTCTCGGGCATAGACCCTGAATGCCTCAGGAGAAATTGTTTGAACAGGAAGTCCCGCCTGTTGTAAAGTTGAATAACTTACTCTATGAATTCCATCTTGAAAGACCTTCACTTTCACATGGATTCTGCTATAGTCTATCCATTCATTTCCGTGAGATTGAGCCATCATCCACGAAGCGATGCAGAGCAAGAATCCTATGAGAATGAGTTTTTTCAATGCTAAGGCTTGAAGATGTCTAATCGTATAGAAAAGACATTGCTGTATAAAGCTGCAGATTGATCACCAATATCGGTAAGCGCGTAGTCTAAGCTGATGTTATTCAACTTGATTCCAACACCGAAGTTCGGTTGAAATGTTTTTTCAGTTTTACCTGGAAGTGTCTGAACATCTTGAATATTCCCCACCCCGAATCGTATGAAAATCATCTTATTCAAGGACCCTTCAATACCAATATGCGGATCAATAGAAAAGGGATCGGCTGAGATGAGCACGTTCCTCTTTCCGTCAGTAGTGACGTCTAGATTCACTTCTCCCAAAACCGAAATCTTAGAGCTTAGGTCTAGGGTGCGCGCCACTCCTAGTATGATTTTAGGTAAGGTGATCTCTGTAGCGTTCACAGGAATCTCATTTCCTGTAGCTAAGAAAGCCTCTCGAGTAGCGTCATTCAGCGTGTAGGACCAAGCATTCACAGTCGTAGTAACATCACGCACCATAGCGGCAATAATCCAGTCGTTCTTTCTATACTGAAGACCAGCATCTAATCCAAATCCCCATGCTTTTCCGAAGTCTCCCACTTTGCGATGAATGACCTTTGCATTGGCTCCTACTGAAAGACCCTTGCCTAGTTTCTTAGCATAAGACAAAATAAACGCATAATCAGCTGCAGAGAATTTCGTGACGCGATCATAGTCTATGACTCCATTGGCATCAATCAACTCCGTAGTATTCGGAATATCATCTACTCCAAAACGGACAAAACTCAACCCTATAGCTTGAGTGGAATCAATGGACTTAGCAAAGCCCACAAAATCATATTTAGCGATTCCAGCAAAATATTCAGAGTGCATGGCGCCCACTTGAAGATCACTCTTCACACCGAGCAAGCCTGCTGGATTCCAATAACCAGAAGTAACATCATTCACGCTCGCGACTTGGCTTCCTGACATACCCAAGGCCCTTCCTCCAACACCTATAGCGAGGAATTCATTCGAATACTTTCTCGTTTGGGCTTCTGTTGTGAGTACTGAAAGAAAGAGAACACTGACTGTTAACAGCCGAGTTATGCGGAGGGAAATCATCACGTAAATATATTGATTAAGCGCTGCATCCGTTCATCATTCTCAGCGTCTATTGAACTATAAAGTGCTCAAAAAATTGCATTCTTAAATATATAGCTAGGCAATAATCAGGAAACATGATGTTTGTACCATGAAACAATCTGTGATAGTATTGATATACTTAGTCCTAGTTTCACCTTCATTCGCTCAGACATTAGAAAAACAAGAGAAGGTCAAGAAACCATTTATGGGCAATACTCTTAAAGAAGCTTTTTCAGATTCTCCCGAGCGTGGAATTCATCATCGACTATAAGTGCTTTCATAACAATAGGCCTATAGAAACCAGAACTTTAGATCAGAGACCTTAGGGTCTCGAGCCAATAAAATAAAACTTATGTCACGCTCAATAAAAAATGGTTTCTGAATATTTAGCTATACCAAAACTTGAACTTTCATCTGTTCACCTTGCTAAAATCTATCCTAGATTCTTTGTTCTAGGGTAGAATTCTCTATTGGGCCATATAAATACGTAGGTGGGAAAAACGTCATTCATCGTTAATAAACTCTTGTTAGTCCAAATATACTTGCGAAGTAGAAACCCTATTTCTATTTTAACGTTGAATACTGCAAATCACCTAGAAAAGAATCTGAGATGTTGAATAGAGCAATAGACTTGAAAGTATACGTGAATGTAGAGGCAAATCAAATGACCATCCACTACAGCCCAAAGACTGAGCGAACCTTATATGACCTCTGTGATTTGAACGGAAAAGTATTAAGGACTGGATTGATCAGTTCCGAAAAGACCATTCTAGAAATGGCAGGCCTTAACGCTAAGAAATACGTGATGCTTATCGTAGACGGGGATCGTGTATTGAGTCAACGAATCTCCTTGGCCGCTTAAGCATTCATCAAATCCTCTATATGTTCTGCTTCTATAGGTATGTCCCTCATTAAATTGAAGGGAGTTCCTGTTTTTTGCACCACAACATCATCCTCTAATCGTATTCCAAGTCCTTCTTCAGGGATATATATTCCTGGTTCCACTGTGAATACCATTCCAGCTTTGATAGGCTCCACCCATGAACCCACGTCATGAGTGTCTAGCCCTATGTAATGTGATGTCCCGTGCATGAAGTACTTCTTATATGCCGGCCAAGCCGGATCCTGCTTTTCTATGTCTTGCTTGCTGATCAGTCCTAAATCCACTAATTCCTTTTCCATCAACGACCCAACGGCCTTATGATATTCATTCAGCTCTGCACCTGGGACTAGGAGTTCTGTAGCTCCGTTTTTCACGCGCAATACCGCGTTGTATACATCCTTCTGACGTTTAGTGAATTTCCCACTCACAGGAACACAACGTGTAAGATCAGAAGCGTAGTTGGCATACTCTGCACCGAAATCCATGAGAATTACATGTCCATCTTCGCACTTTTTATTGTTCTCAATATAGTGCAACACACAAGCCGAAGGTCCTGAAGCAATAATGGGAGTGTATGCGAATCCTTGACTTCTGTTATTCAAGAACTCATGCATAAGCTCAGCCTCGATGTTGTATTCCATTACTCCAGGCTTTATGAATTCCAAGATTCGATTCACACCTTTCTTAGTGATGTCACAGGCAGCTTGCATTAATTCAATTTCTATTTCATGCTTCACAGATCTGATGTTGTGCATGATAGGGGCGCTGCGCAGGTACGTGTGCACAGGATACCTGTCCTTGCACTTTATGATGAATCTATCCTCTCTGGTCTGCCCTTCCGTATTGGCTCTTAGATGCTCATTCGTATTCAAGTAAATCGCTTTAGCCTCAGACATCAAGCTTTTAAGGATAGTGTCGAATTTATCAAGCCAATACACTGTCTTTATACCAGAAGTCTCGAAAGCCTGTTTCTTGTCTAACTTCTCACCTTCCCATATCGCGATAAGGTCACTGGTCTCCTTCAGGAATAAGATTTCTCTGTGTGCTTCATTCTTCGCATCTGGGAAGATAACCAAAATGCTTTCCTCTTGATCCACGCCACTCAGGTGCAGTATATCCCTATGCTGTGAAAAAGGCTTGGTGCTGTCAGCACTGGTGGTGATGACGTCATTACTATTGAATATGGCCAAGCTTCCTGGCTGCATCTGAGCCTTGAAGTTATTACGGTTATCTATGTAAAGACGCTTATCTATCCTTTGGTATTTCATATAGCTTGTGTATGGGCCCATAAAGATAATACTCTACATCAAGCACAGAATGAACAAGAAAACAGCGAAACTCTCTTGAAAGCAATCTTGATATTAATCGCAGGGCTGCTACATTTGCCAACGAACCTGACGAAACCCAAGAAATGAAATCATCCATTGCCAGAAAACTCGCTATGGCGCTATCCGCGCTGTTCTTATTGTTCTTCTTGCTTCAGCACTTGACCATCAATATGATGTCAGTCTTCAGCGCTGACCTTTTTAACGAGACTTCCCACTTCATGGGGACTAATTTTCTGGTACAATTCCTCTTGCAGCCTTTGCTCATCTTCGCAGTTGTCTTCCATTTCGTGATGGGATTCATCTTGGAGTTGAAGAACCGGTCCTCTAGAGATGTGAATTACGCTGTATTCAAAGGCGCTGCAAACTCAAGCTGGACATCGCGAAACATGATCATTTCAGGACTGGTCATCCTCGCTTTCATCGGTCTTCATTTCTATGATTTCTGGTTACCTGAGCTCGACCATAAATACATCAGTGTACTGCCTGAAGACCCGAGCCGTTATTTCGGGGAGCTGCAACACAAGTTCGCTGATCTATGGAGAGTTATCCTTTATTGTATAGCCTTCGTGCTGCTAGGCCTTCACTTAGATCATGGATTCCAATCGGCTTTCCAATCCGTAGGTTTCAATAACAAATACACTCCGAGCATCAAGATGCTAGGTACTGCGTATTCCATCTTGATTCCGCTAGGATTCATCTTTATCGCATTGTTCCATTACTTTACCCAATCTCATTAATCTAGAATTATGGCACTAGAATCCAAGACACCAAAGGGTCCATTAAAGGATAAATGGACGAACCATAAGAATGATATCAATCTTGTAAATCCGGCCAATAAGCGACACATAGATGTGATTGTGATAGGTACAGGATTGGCAGGCGGATCTGCTGCTGCTTCCTTAGCTGAGATGGGCTATAAAGTGAAGGCCTTCTGCTTTCAAGACTCCCCACGAAGAGCACACTCCATAGCTGCACAAGGCGGTATAAACGCAGCCAAGAACTACCAAAATGATGGAGACTCTGTGCATCGCCTCTTCTATGATACTATCAAAGGCGGTGATTATCGCAGCCGTGAAAGCAATGTGCATCGCTTAGCTGAAGTATCAGCGAGCATCATTGATCAATGCGTAGCACAAGGAGTTCCTTTTGCACGAGAATATGGAGGAATGCTTGATAACCGCTCTTTCGGTGGTGTGTTGGTCTCAAGAACGTTTTATGCAAAGGGCCAAACTGGTCAGCAATTATTATTAGGAGCATATTCCGCCATGAGCCGTCAAATAGGCCAAGGGCATATCAAGATGTATAATCGTCATGAGATGCTCGACCTAGTTCTTGTAGACGGAAAAGCACGCGGAATCATTGCACGTAACCTCATCACGGGGGAAATAGAAAGACACAGTGCACATGCCGTAGTAATCGCTTCAGGTGGATATGGAAATGTCTTTTTCCTTTCTACGAATGCCATGGGGTCTAATGTGACCGCAGCTTGGAAAGCCCATAGAAAAGGAGCCTACATGGCTAATCCTTGCTTCACACAGATTCATCCGACTTGCATTCCGCGCTCAGGAGACCATCAGTCTAAGTTAACGTTGATGTCAGAGTCACTCCGTAATGATGGAAGGATATGGGTGCCAAAGAACTTGGACGATGTAAAGGCCATTAGAGAGGGCACGAAGAAAGCGACTGCCCTTAGCGAAGAGGAAAGAGATTATTACTTGGAGCGCAGATATCCTTCATTTGGGAATCTAGTCCCGAGAGATGTGGCTTCCCGTGCCGCTAAAGAGCGTTGTGATGCTGGATATGGAGTGAATAAAACAGGTGAAGCCGTCTATCTTGATTTCTCAGCAGCCATTCAGCGCTACGGAAAAGAGAAAGCTGTAGTCATGCACATAGAAAATCCGAGTGAATCTGAGGTCATACGACTTGGAGAAGGTGTAATAGAGTCTAAGTACGGAAACCTCTTCCAGATGTATGAGAAGATCACAGACCATAATCCTTACAAGATGCCCATGATGATCTATCCTGCTGTGCACTATACAATGGGAGGACTTTGGGTAGACTATAACCTCATGACCACCATACCTGGCTGTTATGCAGCTGGTGAAGCAAATTTCTCTGATCACGGTGCGAATCGTCTCGGAGCTTCTGCCTTGATGCAAGGACTCGCTGATGGTTATTTCGTGCTTCCTTATACTATCGGGGATTCATTGGCCAAAGAGATCATGACAGGACATATTGATGAGAATGGCCCTGAATTCATAAAGGCTGAAGCAGAAGTGAAGGATCGCTTGGCAAGGCTTTGCAATATCAATGGCACTAAAACCGTAGATCACTTCCATAAGGAACTAGGCAAGCTCATGTGGGATCACGTAGGAATGGCCAGGAATAGCGAAGGATTGAATAAAGCTATTTCCGAAATCAAAGCCTTGCGAGAGAAATTCTGGAAGGAAGTGAAAGTTCCAGGAACGCCAGATTCCTTCAACCAAGAGCTAGAAAAAGCAGGCCGCGTAGCCGATTTACTAGAGCTAGGAGAGCTCATGGCAAAGGATGCATTGACGCGAGAAGAATCTTGCGGAGGACACTTCAGAGAAGAACATCAAACCCCTGAAGGAGAAGCACTTAGAGACGATGAGAACTTCACTTTCGTTTCAGCCTGGGAATGGACTGGTGATGCTAGTGAAGCAAAATTGAACAAAGAAGAACTGACGTTCGAAGCAGTGGAGTTGAAGCAGAGGTCTTATAAGTGAGTTAGGCAATAGTTGTTGGGCAATAGGCAATAGGCAATAGGTTAGATAGAAGAAGTACATGTCAGAAGTGCAATCATATCGAGATTTGAAGGTGTGGCTTAAGGGCATTGAGATTGTAAAGGATGTCTATAAGCTTTGTGAGAAATTACCTCAACAAGAACAATTTGGGTTGAAAAGTCAAATGCAAAGAGCTGCTGTTTCAATACCATGCAATATTGCCGAAGGATATGGACGAAATTCATCTAAGAACTATGCTCAATTTCTTAGAACATCCAGAGGTTCCTTATATGAACTTGAAACCCTATTAATCATTACCAAAGAACTTGGTCTGATTGAAGAAGAAGAATATAAATCCTTGGCTGAATCTATGACTAAAGAAGCCAAAATGATGAATGCATTTATTAAAGCAATAAGCACTAACTAAGGACAGGGGCACCAGAAAACCAGTGCCTATTGCCTATTGACCAATAACTCGAAAAAAATGGCAAACGAAAATCTTAACCTCACATTAAAAGTTTGGAGACAGAATGGCCCTAATAATCCAGGGCGCATGGAAACCTATCAGGTGAAAGATATATCTCCTGATTCATCTTTCTTGGAGATGATGGATGTCTTGAACAATAACTTAATCGAAACGGGAAAGGACCCCGTTGCCTTTGACCATGATTGTCGTGAGGGAATCTGTGGATCATGTTCTATGTTCATTAACGGAGAAGCTCATGGCCCAGACCGTGGTGTGACTACATGTCAATTGCACATGCGCAAGTTTAAAAGTGGAGATACCATTCACATCGAACCATGGAGAGCGAAGGCATTTCCCGTGATCAAGGACTTGGTGGTTGATCGCTCATCATTTGACAGGATCATCCAAGCGGGAGGGTTCATCTCAGTGAACACCTCCGGAAACACTGTAGATGCAAATGCGATTCCTATCAACAAGGAAGATGCCGACAAAGCCTTTGACGCGGCTACATGTATTGGCTGTGGCGCCTGCGTTGCTAGCTGCAAGAATGCATCAGCTATGCTTTTCGTTTCTGCCAAAGTGTCTCAATTGGCTCTTTTGCCTCAAGGACGTGTAGAAGCTGAGGACCGTGTGCTAAACATGGTACATCAGATGGACGAAGAAGGATTTGGAAATTGCACGAATACAGGAGCTTGCGAAGTAGAATGCCCTAAGGGAATCTCCTTGGAGAACATAGCCCGCATGAACAGGGAATATGCATCGGCACTAGTTAAAAAGGGATAATCAAGAGTCTTTAAGACCACAGCCTTTCTATCTTAATGTCAAATAATTCTGCATACTAAGAACATCTGCACGATATTTGTATATATACAAATGATGAAGCGCGTCAGCAGCATAGCAATCCTTTTATTCTACATTACCGTATCCATTGGGGTGCATGTAGATGTAGATACTTGCTGTAAAAGCATTGCTGGTCTTTCCGTATTTACTGAAGAAGGCGTCCATAGCATTAACCCCATTGATGATTGCTGTGCTCAAGAAGCAATTTCACACTGCGACCCTTCTGAACATGATGGCACACAAGGCTGTCCTTCAGACTGCGTCTTCATTCAAATCCTTCAACAAGCTCCTCAAGTCAGCATAGCACAGAACATCTCTGTACTTCCTCTTGAATTGACACCTTATTTCTCCCTGATCTCTGAATGTGAGACGTGTATCGTCCAAGAGACTCAAAATTGGAACTCTGAATCCCCGAGAATAGCTCTGTCAGAAGATCTGTATAGGATTCATGGCGCCTTTATCACCTACAGTTGATGTCTTGATTTTTCCCTTTTCTCAGGGCACACAGAGCCCGAGCAACACGAAAAAATCAATTAAAAGAACATCATCATGAATATCAAGAATTTTATCAAGACCTCATTTTTTGCACTACTTCTCGTAGTGAGTGCTGAGGCATTTGCCCAAAAAACAGTAGAGACCAGTTTCAAAGTAGACGGTATCTGTCAAATGTGTGAAGCACGCATAGAAAAGGCTGTAGACGTTAAAGGAGTTAAGTCTGCAGACTACGATTTGGACTCACATACTCTTACCATTGCATATTCGCCTAAACAGATTACTGAAGATCAGATTCATCATATTCTGAACGAAGTAGGTCATGACACGGAGAAATCTACCTGTAGCGATGAGCAATATGATCGCTTGCATGGCTGTTGCAAATACCGCGCGCATGAAAATCATTGAGCTCATAAGGTTCAGTACAGCTCTCCTTCTCCTATCTATTCCTCTTCAAAGCATAGCGCAGAGCAATCGAACTTCAGGCAGCATTTTCGTTATGGAAGATGGTAAGAAGATGGGATTACCAGGAGCAAGTGTGATATGGGCAGGAACGACTTCTGGAACAACAACAGACATCCAAGGGAAATTCGAGCTGGACAAGCATGCTGATTCCGATTCCTTATTGATCTCCTACACTGGATATCAATCCGTGAAGATGAAGTATGAAGGGTCTTTCTCTTTGACTTTGAAGGCAGGTGTGGAGCTTAAAGGCGTAGATATCATCAGTCGAGAATCGAGTACGGCACTATTCTTATTGGATCCCCTGAACATACAGCGAATCGACTCGAGAGAACTGCGCAAAGCCGCCTGTTGTAATCTGAGCGAAAGTTTTGAGACCAATGCGAGCATAGATGCTTCATTCACGGATGCCATAACTGGAACCCGGCAGATAAAGATGTTGGGACTCAGCGGGAGATATAGCCAGATATTGAAGGATAACATCCCGAATATTAGAGGTTTGAGCACAGTATATGGCTTAGGCTACATACCAGGCGATTGGATTTCAGACATCCACATCTCTAAAGGTGCAGGGAGTGTCACTAGTGGCTATGAGAGCATGACAGGTGAAATCAATGTGGCCATCAAAGATCCCGATTTTCCAGAGAAAGCACATTTCAATCTCTACGGCAATCAAGGTGGACGGGTGGAATTCAATGCCAATTCCAAGTGGAAAGTATCTGATTATTGGAGCACTATAACACTGGGACATGCGGAGATTAACCAGCAAAGGATGGATAGGAATGGAGACGGCTTCATGGATAATCCATTGAAAAAGGACTATGTCCTGAGAAATCAATGGAAGTTCAGCGCAAAGAAGCATTGGGAAGGTCAATATGCTATTAATTACCTGCAACAAGATGAGAGCTCAGGTCAGATGGATTTCCAGCGAGAAGGACATCCTAATCTATGGGGATTACGTTTGAAGGCAGATCGTATAGAGGCCAGTGCCAAGACCGGCTATGTCTTCGATGATACATGGGGTTCCAGTTTTGGAAGCCAATTTTCCTATGAGAGCTATTCCATGATCCTCGCTGCGGGACTTCAGACCTTCTCTGGAACTCAAAACACATTCAGAGGAAACATCCTGTACCACACGAATCTAGTCTCAGAAGAACACGGACTGACAGTAGGTGTTACTCTGCTCCAAGATGACTATGACATGGAACTAGACTCCATTAATCTAGACCGCAAAGAACAAGTCTTTGGAGGATACGCAGAATACACATGGAATCCCTCAGAGCGCTTCTCCAGCATATTGGGAATACGCGCAGATGAGCATTCCATATTCGGGACTATGTACAGCCCTAGGTTGCATCTTCGCTATAGTCTTTCTGAGAACATTTCATTGAAAGGAGCAGCAGGGAGAGGTTATAGAACAGCGAATCCGGTTACGGATAACATGGGCTTATTGGCCAGCAATCGTTCATGGAATATCCAAAGCCCCTCCATGCAAGAATCAGCTTGGAACTTAGGCCTGAATCTGACCTATAAGTTCAGGATAGATTATAGGGATGCCAGCATAGCCGTGGATGCCTACAGCACACAATTCGACCAAGCCGTAGTTATAGATTACGAAACTCCTGAAAAAGTGAGTGTCTATGCCTTGACTGGACAGAGTTACTCGAATACCGGGCAAGTAGAATTTGCTTGGGAGGTCATGCGCAGGACAGACATCCGATTGGCTTATCGTTACACACGAGCTGAGACTGATTATGCCTCAGGAAGAGCTTTGCAGCCTTTTAATCCAGAGCACCGTGGTTTCTTCAATATCGCCTATGAGACCAAGAAGAATGAGGAGGAGGGCCAATGGAAATTCGATGCGACTTTGCAATACATCGGTGAACAACGCTTGCCTTTTCATGACCTTCAGACCGTGCATGCAAAAAATAATGGGGAAGCCTTCTCTCCTGCCTTCTTACAATTACACGGGCAAGTGAGCAAGATCTTCAAGAAAGGCCTAGAAGCCTATCTGGGTGTTGAGAATGCTACAAATTACAAGCAGAAAAACCCGATCTATTCAGGCCAGGATCCATTCAGCGTTTCCTTCGATGCTTCGCAGATCTGGGCACCAGTTTTTGGAACTATGGGATACCTGGGGCTTCGTTGGACCTTTTTTTGATAGGATTTCAATAAAGGGTAGTGATGGCTTTATTAAGCTATGACGCCTTAATCTATCTTCAGACCCAAATGAAATCTAATCTATACCTAAAGGTCTTATTCTTTATCTTCCTTTCGTCCTTATTGACTACAGATGTGCAAGGGCAATTCTTCATGACCAGTGACGATATCCTCCCCTGCGAAGGTTGCAATTCTACATTTCCTTGTGGCCTTGACAACCCCTTTAGCCAAAATGGGGTTAAAAAGAGATTCAGCTATGTTTCTGGGACAGGAAAAGACTATGATAGAGATGGCTTTTCTGATCAGTGGCTTGATATATATATTCCCAGAGGGCCGATTCCTATAGGCGGATTTCCTATAATGATTTATGCTCATGCTGCAGGGCAGACTGCGAGTGACCTATGTTACAATGCGGACCAAATGAATATGTCAGACATTGTTTGTGTTATCTGGGAATCTGTCACTGAAAATACACGAACAAGTACTGGGCTACCCCCACCAATTCCGCTCTACTATAGCAGTGCTGATAGTGATTTCCAAAATGTACTTTTATGGGTCCGAAATCAAGCAGAAAATCAAACCAATATCGACTTGAATCTTGACAAGGTTTATGTCTCTGGAGGTTCAAGAGGAACGCGCATTTCATTCAAGGAACTTACGTCAGTTCAAAGTGCAAATACCAACACTCCTTTCGTGAAAGGAGTCATTTTTAGTCAAGCTTTCCCTGACCCAGAATGGCGCCTGGCTGAAGACTACAACCTCCCGAATCCAATAGAACTAGTTGAGGCTGATTACCCTCCCGTCTTATTTCTTTACAGCACCTTTCCCGGGCAGATAGTTGAGATACATGACCCCTTGAACGGCATGAATGTTTTAGAGGAATTGAACTGTCAAGGAGTAGCAACCTCACTGTATTATGGCAACACTCATGGCCTATTCAGTGAGGCTATGCGGCCAGAATTATTGGACTTTATAGAAAATCCTGAGCTTTTTATATCCAATCTGGAAGAACAAGTAATCGATGGAGACGCACCCATTCCTGCCCTGACCTTATTTCCACCGAAAAATGTTACTCTAAAAATCAGTCCAAATGACCCAGGAAAATTCAAGGTCACCTGGAAAGAAAATGACTGGTCAAGTATAATTTCGCAACCACCATATTTAGCGTGTGAACTCAGAGCCATTAATGTTGAAGAAGAAGACTTCTGCCAGGCTTTTTATGAGCAACAAGTATACATTTCTTCTGTGAATAATGGCATTAATATTCCGAGTCTGTTCTCCTATCCAAATAGCTTCATCAATGCTTGTAACTTACCTTCAAACTTAAGTCCAGGAGCCAGTTATGACGTGCAAGTGAGGTGTTTTGTGCGTATTCCTGGTCTTGATTCCTTCGGCACAAATACACCATGGTCTGAACCAGTTACTGTGACTTTACCATTATGTAACGAACTTCGAGCAAGTGATCAAATAAATTCAGCCATAGAACTGGAGAATAATGGAGAGAATAGATACGCAATTCTCGACTTAGAAAACGCACTCAACATTTATCAGATCTATGACCTTACAGGCAGAACTGTTCTTCAAGGAAGGGCTCAAGGAAGGATTGAATTAGACTTAAATCACTTGAGTCATGGTTTATATGTCCTAAGGTTGTCAAAGCCTGATGGAACCACTAATCAAATCAGCCTTTTCAAGAAATGACCTCCCCTTCCTAAATAGCCCTCTGTAGTCCTAATTTTTCATTTGTCAATCAAAGCATCATCTTTGTGACTCAAGGAAATTAAATATGCTAAGAAAATCCGCTGCTTATCCCCTACCCACATCCTCACCTACTGTGGATCAGGTAGGTGTAATCGAGCGAACCTCCCGCTTTACTGCCAGAAGCATAAAGAAGGAGTCTAAAGTACAAGGGCTCAATATGGTGCTATCCATGATAGATTTGACCACCCTTGAGGGGATGGACACGGAGGGCAAGGTCAAGCAACTCTGCTATAAGGCGCAACACCTTCATGACGCGTATCCAGGTCTTAATAGCGTTGCAGCAGTATGTGTTTACCCGAATTATGTAGCTCTTGCCAAGAAGGAACTTAAAGGAACTACCACAGGCGTAGCAAGTGTGGCCACCGCATTTCCAAGTGGGAATTCCTCTCTGAAACTCAAGTTGGAAGATGTGAAGATGGCTGTGGACAGCGGTGCAGATGAAGTGGATATGGTCATCAGCAGAGGAAGATTCCATCAAGGGGATTATGCTTTCGTTTATGATGAGATTGCATCAGTGAAGACGGCCTGTGGAAAAGCCAGATTAAAAGTGATCTTAGAAACAGGCGAACTTGGAACACTCGACAAGGTGCGCAGAGCAAGTGATATAGCAATAGCTGCAGGAGCTGATTTCATCAAGACCAGCACAGGAAAAATACAACCCGCTGCGACTATGCCCGTGACGCTAGTCATGCTCGAAGCCATACGCGACCATTACTTCAAGACTGGAGAAATGGTAGGCATGAAACCCGCAGGAGGAATCTCCAAATCCAAGTTGGCACTTCACTATCTGATTATGGTCAAAGAGACCTTGGGCGAAGCTTGGTTAGACCCTACTTGGTTCCGTTTCGGGGCAAGCAGCTTGGCGAATGATGTATTAATGCAGATTATGAAACAAGCCACAAGTAATTATCAATCTGCTGATTATTTCTCTATCGATTGAGTATGAAAAAGACAAGTGAACATTGGAAGTTGGCCCCAGCGCCTGAGGATAGATCTCAAGCGACTATTGCAAGTCATTATGACCTTTTCATAGATGGCAAATTCCAAAAAAGTGCCAAAGGAAAACGCTTCAAAAGCATCAATCCGGCAGATGAGAAAGTACTCAGTGAGATCACAGAATCTACCGATGCTGATGTAGACAAGGCGGTTAAAGCAGCTCGAAAAGCATATGAAGGTGAATGGGGAAAACTAAGCGGAAAGGAACGCGGAAAGTATCTTTATCGCATTGCTCGGATCATTCAAGAAAAAGCTAGAGAACTGGCGATCATAGAATCTCTTGATGGAGGGAAACCCATTAGAGAATCCAGAGATATAGATGTGCCTTTAGCGGCTGCGCATTTCTTCTATTACGCAGGTTGGGCTGATAAATTAGACTATGCCTTTCCGGGAAGAAAACCACGTCCTTTGGGCGTTGCAGGACAAGTGATCCCTTGGAATTTCCCATTACTAATGGCTGCATGGAAGATAGCTCCGGCATTAGCATGTGGGAACACAGTGGTTATAAAACCAGCTGAGAACACGAGTCTCACCGCATTGAAATTGGCTGAGATCATTCAAGAAGCTGAACTTCCGCCTGGTGTGGTCAATATCATTACTGGTCATGGCAAAGTGGGAGCAGCTATTATTGGACACAAAGACATTGATAAAATCGCCTTCACCGGAAGCACTGGTGTAGGAAAATTGATTCAACGTTCAATTGCAGGAACGCATAAAAAGGCAACGCTAGAACTGGGCGGAAAAGCGGCCAACATTATTTTCGAAGACGCCACGCTAGATGAGGCTGTGGAAGGAATCGTGAATGGTATTTACTTCAACCAAGGTCATGTATGTTGTGCTGGCAGTAGATTATATGTGGAGGAAAGTGTGCATGATGAGGTGATACGCAGATTGAAGCACCGCATGGGAACATTGATTGTAGGCGACCCAATGGACAAGAACACCGACATAGGAGCCATCAACTCGTCAGAACAACTTGAGACGATTCAGAAGTACATTGGCATTGGAAAGAAAGAAGGAGCCTCCTTTTATCAACCTGCATGCTCATTACCCAAGAAAGGATTCTGGTGCCCTCCTACCTTGTTTACTGATGTTGCACAAAGCAATCGCATAGCGCAAGAAGAAATTTTCGGACCAGTGCTCGCTGTGCAGAGTTTCAGGACAGTAGATGAAGTAATCAAGAAAGCGAACAATACACCATATGGGCTCTCTGCCGGTGTATGGACAGATAAAGGAAGTAAGATCTTTAACCTGACAAGCCAGTTACATGCTGGGGTTATCTGGGCCAACACCTTCAATAAATTCGACCCTACATCCCCGTTTGGTGGATTCAAGGAAAGTGGTTTTGGAAGAGAAGGAGGAATGCATGGATTGGCAGCCTATTTAGATTTTTAATGCAGTGTTGAGTCACTACGAATTAAGGAAACATGAAAAGACTGGAGATTCTAAAGACCTACAAGCTCTATATCGGAGGAAAATTTCCCCGCACCGAATCAGGAAGATTCCATGCGTATATGAGCGGTAAGAAGCATGTGGCTAATGTATGCAGAGCAAGTCGAAAAGATTTCAGAGATGCCGAAGGTTCAGCTCGATCAGCACAGGTGGACTGGTGGCGGAAAACAGCGTATAACCGAAGTCAAATACTTTATCGAATAGCTGAGATGATGGAAGGCCGAAAAGAGCAGTTCATTGAGGAATTAATTCTTCAAGGACATACCAAGGCAAAGGCCCTCGCAGAAGTAGAAAAGTCCATTGACAGATGGATCTATCACGCTGGATGGTGTGATAAATATCAGCAATTATTCAGTTCTGTGAATCCCGTGGCTTCCGCCCATTTCAACTTCTCGGTCTTAGAACCTACTGGAGTTGTGTGCCTTGTGCCCAAGCCAGGCGAAGCACTTCTGGGCATTGTTTCCATGATAGCTCCAGCCATTGCAGCAGGAAACTCCGTGATTGTTTTGTGTGATCTTAAAAGCCCTTTGAGCGTCATTACTTTAAGTGAAGTCCTTCATACTTCTGATCTTCCCGGTGGAGTAGTTAATGTGCTTACAGGTGAACTATCCGAACTTCTTCCTCATGTTTCCGTACACATGGACGTGAATGCGATCGTGTATGCTGGAGATGATAAGGAGCAGCTGAAAAGCTTGCAACTAGATGCTGCGACCAATGTTAAACGAATAATAAAAGTGGATTCCGCAGAGCTCAACTCGACTGAAGACCCTTACCTCATCCGTGAGATGAGCGAGGTTAAGACGACTTGGCACCCTATTGAACAAATAGGCGCATCGGGATCAGGATACTAGTATGGGATTTTCAGCGATAATAGTCTTGTCGGTCATCGTATTGATGATCTTATTCCTTTATAAGGAGACTCTTCGCCCTTCTTTAATCTTCCTAGCGGCCGTAATGGCTCTTCTTTTAGCTGGAGTCATCTCCCCTTCTGAAGCCCTGCATGGTTTTGGAAATGAACAGCTGGCCTTGATTGTCATGTTACTCATCTTGAGTAACACACTCGGAGAGACACGACTCATTCAAAGTATATTTCAGAAAATTTTCTCGCTCCGCGATAGCCCTAGAGTATTTATGATCAAGATGTTAGCTAGTGTAGGATTGAGTTCAGCCTTCTTGAACAACACACCACTAGTGGCCATCATGATGCCCTATGTGAATGCTTGGACTAAAGCTAAAAACGAGCCCATTTCTCATTACCTTATTCCACTCTCTTTCGCATCTATACTCGGGGGTTGTGTGACGTTGATTGGAACATCAACAAATCTTATCGCTAATGGATTGGCCATTGAATATGGTGAAGAAGGACTGCAGATTTTCGACTTCGCGTATGCAGCACTGCCGATGCTCGTGATAGGAAGCTTGTACATTCTTTGGTTCTCTAAAAAATTACTCCCGGCTCATTCAGATAAAAAGGAAGAACGTATAGAGCGAGAGTATTTCGTAGAGATTATTGTAGAAGAAAACTCGCCTTTAGCAGGTCAAACTTTAGAACAAGCTGGGCTCAGAAACATGAAAGGACTTTTCTTAATAGAGATTATCAAGAGAAGGGCAACCATAAGACCTGCATCTCCAGATGCTAAAGTGCGTGTTGGGGATAAGCTCATCTTCGCTGGAGACACCAAGAGCATCGCAGAATTGAATTTACCTGCTCTTGGGCTTTCGTTGCCTAGTTTCTCCAAATTACCTGAGAATGATAAGGAATCCGTAATCGAAGTAGTGGTCTCGCCTAACAGTATTCTTATTGGACAGCCCATCAAGGACTCAGATTTCAGGTCGCTGTATAATGGGGCTATTATGGCCGTGCATAGAAATGGTGAGCGCTTAAGTGGAAAAATAGGAGACTTAGAATTGCAGGCCGGAGATATGCTGCTTGTATTAGCAGGACGGGATTTCTTGAATAGATTAAGAAGAAGTACAGATTTCTATCTCGTCTCTCAAGTTCAAGATATCCCGACAGAAGACCAGGGAGGAGCCTGGGCTTTAACTATAGGACTTCTCATAGCGATAACATTGGCTATTCTAGATGTTGTTCCACTCTTCACCAGTACAGCATTCCTTGTCGTTGCCAGCATACTCATGGGTATGCAAAAGTTGGGCGAAATGAGAAAGAAGATTGACTTCGATCTCATTATTATCATCGCGATGGGACTGGCCCTCGGAAAATCCATGATCAACTCTGGCCTCGCTGGAAGCCTGGCAGCATCCTTCAGCGAAGTGATGGACCCATTCGGGTCATGGGGATTGCTCTTTGGTTTCTTCCTATTGACTAATCTCTTAACCGCATTCATGACCAGCAAAGCAGCTATTGCCATACTCTTGCCAATAGCGATTTCGATTGCGCATACAAAGGGACTTCCAGTTCCTGCATTTATTTTGATAGTGGCTTACGGAGGCGCAGCGAGTTTCAGCACACCCATTGGTTATCAGACAAATCTTATGGTCTACGGACCTGGAGGCTACACCTTCAGTGACTATTTTAGGATTGGTTTCCCCTTGACCTTGATTTATGGGCTAGTGGCTACTACAGTCCTAATCTGGCTCTATGGTCTTTAAGCCCTTTGAATTCTATTATTCCGAGTAACTTTGTTTGGCTACAAAGCGTAAAAAAACACGAAATAAAACATCATTATGCACAGTCTAATTGATACGGCAATCCAGGCCGCTCTATCTGGAGGAAAAGAAATTCTCAGCGTCTATTCTAGTGAAATTGCGGTGGAAATGAAGGAAGATCGATCTCCCTTAACACTTGCAGATAAGAACGCCCATTTGGCCATCATGAAGCACCTAGATGGCACGGGAATTCCAGTACTGAGCGAAGAAGGAAAAGAAATTCCCTATGAAGTAAGAAACACCTGGAAACGATTCTGGATGGTAGATCCACTAGACGGAACCAAGGAATTCATTAAGCGTAATGGAGAATTCACCGTGAACATCGCATTAATCGAGAATGGAGTGCCTATAGCGGGTATTATCTATGTACCTGTGCGCAAAGAGCTTTATGTGGGCATAGAAGGTGAAGCTGCTTTTAAAGTAGAAAACTTGGAAACAGATGCCAAGGACATGACATGGTCACTTATGAAATCCAAAGGAAAGAAATTACCTGTAGATAAGACTGATCGGCCATTCATGGTCGTAGGAAGCAGATCACATATGTCTCTTGAAACAGAGGAGTTTATAGATGGACTTAAAGCCTCACATGGTGATGTAGACATCGTTAGTATGGGAAGTTCACTGAAAATATGCTTAGTAGCAGAAGGCGTAGCAGATGTATATCCTCGATTTGCACCTACTATGGAGTGGGACACTGCTGCAGGACATGGGATAGCACTAGGAGCTGGTTGTCAAGTCATAGACCACACGAATCAAGCTGCCATGCGTTATAACAAAGAAAATCTGCTCAATAACTGGTTCATTGTCAAGCGATGAGCTTTTCATGGTCAATCGTTGATAATTGGGCAAAGGATACCTTAAACTGAACATAGTATAGCGCTTACCTTTGGGCACCACATGATGAGATTCACTTGTTTATTTCTGTTATTTATTCTTTTCTCGGTCAATATAGCATTGGCATCAGGAGAGGAGACTTCAGGACGACCCGTGAGAGATGTCCAACAGATCATATTGGATCATTATGTGCACTTCAGCACGGAACGTGTTGTATTCGTGGATGTGAATCATCAGCGCATGTATGTGTTGAGCAAGAATCAAATCCTTCAAGATTTTCAGATCAGCACGTCTAAGTATGGTGAAGGCGAAGTAGCTAATAGCAACAAGACTCCCCTTGGTCTTCATTTCGTAGCCAAAAAGATAGGCGAGAATGCGGACATGAATACGATTTTCAAGAGCCGTTCCAATACTGGAAAACAGGCCATTCCTAACGACAAACGATACGAGGACAAGGACCTCATCACAACACGTATCATGTGGCTTGAAGGAGGTGAAGAACGAAACAGCCTGGGTTCTGCCAGCAGCTTGAGAAGATATATATATATCCATGGAACACCTGACGAAGCATTGCTCGGCAAGCCTGCATCACATGGCTGTGTGCGTATGAAGAACATAGATGTCTTCGCACTATACGAATTCGTTGATGAAGGAACACCTGTAATTATCTGGAAAGATGGGTACTTGATTCCTGATGTCATTGCAGACCTTCCTGATGTAAGCCCTAAGCTTTCTATAAAAGAGCAGCGTAAGACGGAGAAAAGGATGAAAAAAGAAGCTAGGGGTTCTACGAAACTCTGAGTTCTTGGTATCAAGCAGATCTCTGTTACCTTCGTTTCTTGAGTAAGATTTCTTCCAGGCCTCTGACAGATAGGCCTAGAAAAAACAACATAATCCTCTAGATGAGTAAGAAGAAAATAGCACTGATCACAGGTGTCACCGGTCAAGATGGCGCCTATCTATCCGAATTACTATTGAGTAAGGGCTATGAGGTCCACGGCATAAAGAGAAGGAGTTCCCTTTTCAATACAGACCGTATAGACCATCTCTATCAAGACAAACATGACAAGGATGTAAGATTCTTCTTGCATTACGGTGACATGACGGATAGCTCTAATCTTATTCGCATCATTCAAGAAGTGCAGCCAGATGAGATCTATAACCTTGCAGCGCAATCCCACGTCATGGTATCCTTCGAGATGCCCGAGTACACGGCCAATGCCGATGCGATGGGAACATTAAGATTACTCGAAGCCATACGTACTTTAGGTCTTCAAGAAAAAACAAGATTCTATCAGGCTTCAACCTCTGAACTTTTCGGAAAAGTTCAAGAAGTACCTCAGTCAGAGACTACCCCCTTCTATCCAAGAAGCCCCTATGCTGTTGCGAAGCAATATGGTTTCTGGATCATCAAGAACTATCGCGAAGCATACGGAATGTATGCCTGTAACGGAATCCTCTTTAATCATGAAAGCCCATTGCGCGGAGAGACTTTCGTGACCCGTAAAATCACACGTGCCGCTGCTAAGATTAAGCTGGGTCTTCAAGAGACTCTTTATCTAGGAAACCTGGATGCTAAACGAGACTGGGGTCATGCACGTGATTACGTAGAAGGCATGTGGAGAATGCTTCAAGCTGATGTCGCTGATGATTATGTGCTTGCCACGGGTGAGGCACATGATGTAAGGGAATTCGTTACCCTATCTTTCAAGGAATTGGGAATAGAATTGCGTTGGGAAGGAAAAGGAATTGAAGAGCAAGGAATCGATGCGGCTAGCGGAAAAGTATTGATCAAAGTAGACCCTAAATATTTCAGGCCAACGGAAGTCGATATTCTCATAGGAGATCCGAGCAAAGCATTCAGAAATTTAGGCTGGAAGCACACGACAACTTTTGCGCAGCTGGTTAAGGAAATGGTTCAAGAAGACCTCAAGTTATTTGAGAGAGACAGCTATCTACTCAAGGGCGGTCATAAGATTATGAACTATAATGAATAGAGACGCTAAGATCTTCGTGGCAGGGCATAGAGGAATGGTGGGTTCTTCAATCATCAGAGCCCTAGAACTGGCTGGTCACTCCAGTATCATCACGAGAACCAGCAAGGAACTCGACTTACGTAATCAAAGGGCAGTTGAAGAATTCTTTGCCAAAGCAAATCCTGAATACGTAATCTTGGCAGCGGCCAAAGTGGGCGGAATATTTGCCAATGACACCTATCGTGCAGAATTCCTTTATGACAATTTGATGATAGAGGCGAATGTCATTCATCAGTCGTATGCGCATAAAGTCAAGAAATTGCTTTTTCTCGGTTCTAGTTGCATCTATCCAAAGCATGCTCCGCAGCCCTTGAAGGAAGAATACCTCCTCAGTGGAGAACTTGAGCCTACTAATGAGCCCTACGCTATCGCTAAGATTACTGGGATTAAGCTCGCTGAGTCATACAGAAGGCAATATGGCTGTAATTTCATATCGGCCATGCCTACGAACCTCTATGGTCCTAATGACAACTACAATCTGAAGAACTCTCACGTCCTGCCTGCTCTCATGCGTAAATTTCATATCGCGAAGCAAGAAGGGCATGACCATGTACAGATATGGGGAACAGGAAGCCCAAAGCGCGAATTTCTTCATGTAGATGACTTGGCAGCAGCCTGTGTTTTCTTAATGGAAAAGTATAACGAGGAGATGTTCCTGAACATAGGAACGGGAACTGACATTAGCATAAAAGAATTGGCGCTCATAGTCAAAAAGATTGTAGGATTCGAGGGAGCCTTGCAATTCGACAGCACAAAACCTGACGGAACTCCGAGAAAATTAATGGATGTTTCCAGAATTTGTGGACTTGGTTGGTCTCCGCTGATATCTTTGGAGGATGGAATTAAGATGGTCTATGAGGAAGAAGTACGTCACGCAGTGTTTGCTGACTAGTCTTCTCTTCTCTTTCTTTTTTTCTTTTTCGGCCTTTTCCCAGCATTATAATTATCCGCTCAACGGCTATTCTCGCTACTTTTTAGAAGCGGGAGACAGCACCTCTTTGAGTAGTTTTCAGTCTCTTCCTGAGTCTTTGTATCATCTTGATAATGTCTGGGGATTCAGACCAGAGCTATACTATACCAAGGCTGGCAATACCTTAAACAATGACCATCTGCTGAGTATAGAAAAGGAAGACCTACAAGTCTATGTAGATGTCCTTTTAAACTTTGAGGTAGGCACTGAGATTCGCAATAGCTCTGATTACATCGATACTACTCTTCTTTTCAGGAACATGAGGGGATTTTCTGTAAAAGGGAATATAGGTGAGAAGATTTCCTTCGAAACGAGTTTCAGAGAGACACAATCCTCCCTTCCTGAGTACCTATACCTCTACACCGGAGTCTCCGATGTAGTCCCAGGAACAGGAAGAGTCAAGCCTTTTAATGGCACCGCTTTTGACCACAATATGGCTCAGGGCTATGTGTCCTGCGCTGTAAATTCTCATTTGAATATTCAATTCGGGTCACAGAAAAACTTCATAGGAAGTGGATATCGTTCTATGCTTTTATCTGACAACTCCTTCGCTTATCCTCAACTAAAGATTAGCACTTCTTTCATGAAAGGTAAGATTAGGTATCATGTAATTCATGCATGGTTGCAGACTTTGGAGAGATTACCCAGAGGTGATACTCCTGAGAGTATTTTCAAAGCTAAAGGAGCAAGTTTCAAATACCTTGAGATTAGACCATTAGAAATGGTTAGCATAGGGATTTTTGAGGGCTTTATTTGGGATCGCTTTAACACAGAAAAAGGGACCGTTCCTTTCCCAGCTTATTCCTACATACCTATACTAGGAGTCAATAGCGCCATCATTGGATTAGACAGTGAACAGAATGGAATAATGGGTTTGGATCTCTTGATTCGACCCATGAAAGGTCTACGAATTTTCGGGCAGTATGCCTTGGACGGAGAGAATAAAGATGCGTATCAAGTAGGATTCAGAACGACTGATCTTCTATTCAAAGGACTGACAATTGGAGTTGAATACAACGAAGCAGGTACGAGTACCTATGCCACGAGTAGCACAGATGCGTCTTACACCCATTATGGCCAGCCACTCGCCCATCCCATGGGAAATGGATTTAAAGAGGTCCACGCAGAACTAATGTATTTCTATGAGCGGATTTTCTTGGATGCACGCTATACTATGGCTGATCAAAGCAGCTTAAAGAACGGAAATTATGCTGGAGATCAACTCTATACGGCATTATCTGATAACGGATATAATCTTGAATCAATAAGCTTAAAGCAGATAGACCTTCGCTTTGGATATTTCTTCAATCCTAAGTCAAATTTCAATGTCTATGCAGGCTGGATGTTCCGTGAACAGATGCGCTTTGACAATCCTCAACCCTACAATATGTTCAAGTTTGGAATAGAAATGAGTTTGATCAATAGGTATGAGGATTTTTAAAGAAGTTCCAGCGAGGGCAGAGATTCCCTACATTTGGGCGCAATCTCAGAATTAACCATGGACATAGTAATCCTTGGATTTATAACATCCTTCATTATAGTGCTCTTGGCCACACCTTCCTTAATCAAGGTGGCTAAATTGAAGCATCTAGTTGATGAACCTTCTGAAGGTAGGAAGCAACATACCTCCAGTATCCCCACTATTGGAGGCATTATCATCTTTGCTGGTTTCATCTTCTCGTATGCTTTATGGTTCCCCTCAGAGAACAGGAACTACTTCTATAATCCTGATGATCTTCTAGGAGCTTTTGATCAGTTTAAGTATATGATCTCCGCCTTACTTATCCTCTTCTTCTTGGGAGTGAAGGATGACATAATAGGAACGGCACCGCTTTATAAGCTCATAGGGCACATCATGGTTGCTTTCATCCTTGTACACATGGCTGATATGCGTATAGTGAGTATGCATGGCATCATGGGTGTAGATATACTTCCTTTTTGGGCAAGTATCCTCCTATCCTTTTTCACTTATATCGTTATCGTGAATGGGTTTAATCTGATAGATGGGGTTGATGGCCTGGCAGCCGGAGTAGGATTTATCCTTTGTGTTCTTTTTGCTGTTTGGTTCAAGTTAAGCGGTGATATTCCATTAACCTTATTGGCTTCTTCTTTGGCAGGAACACTGCTTGCCTTCTTGATTTTCAATTTTAATCCCGCCCGGATTTTCATGGGCGACTCAGGCTCCATGCTCATAGGGGCAGTATTGTCCGTGTTAGCCATACGTATGATTGAGCATGACACCAGTCTATTACCAGATACCTTAGCCCAAATTTCTACTCCTGTCATGGCGATGAGCCTCTTAAGCTATCCATTGGTAGATACATTAAGAGTCTTTTTATTGAGAGTAGTAAAAGGGAATTCACCTTTCACAGCTGACCGAAATCACATTCACCATGGACTACAATTGCTGGGCCTTAATCATAAAGGAACTGTGCTTCTGATCTATGGCTTGAACCTGTTGGTTGTTTTCAGTAATCTGCTCTTGAGTAGACTGGATGCCACCCTGAGTTTCATTCTTCTTTTCGTTCTGGCTAATGTGCTGTATCAGGCTCCATTGCTCTTTGTGCGCAAGAAAAGATGAAATCAGCCCTGGCCACATCAGGACTTATTTTCTTCTTGCTTTCTGCTGAAGCGCAGATTCAAAGTCTCTTTGTCAATGACAATGTGGACAGACGCATCTGGGAACAATCTTTTGAGAAAGCTGACTTCAAGTTTCACACTGCATTCAGGTCGTATGACAGAACTTTAAGGATCGACAGTGCCTCTATTCATGTACCCGATGTGTTGCGCGCTTCTGTTCATCCATTAATAGATTTATCAGCACGTGCTTGGATGAATGATTCGGTACAATTTTCCTCTACAAGTATTGCTGGAATAGGTTGGTCAAGTTCTTTTGGAGAACGATGGAATCTAGATATAGCAATACTGGGTGGCGCTGTTTACAAACCTCTTTTTGCAGAACAACACACCGCCTCGGCCAATGTAATAGAAGGCTATGGGCGCAGCGAAGGTGAAGATGATCTGAGAAGTTTTTGGGATGTCAACGGTAGATTGCGCTTTCAAGCTGCACCACAATTTCGATTAGAGATAGGTAAGGCGAAGAACTTCCTTGGTGATGGATATAGGTCCTTCTTCTTGTCTGACAATGCAGCTCCTTATCCATATCTGCGCATAGACACTAAGGTTTGGCACGTTCAGTATATGAACCTCTATTCTTGGCAACAAGGAATGCTGAATTCGTATGGCCCCAGTAAAACCTTTGAGAATAAATTCACCACTACTCATCTCCTGAGCTGGAACGTAACTGAGTTGATTAATTTTCAAATCTTCGAGACTATAATTTGGCAAGGAGAGGACAGTCTTTCAAATCGCGGATATGATGTCAGTTATCTGAATCCCATCATCTTCTATCGCCCCGTAGAGTTCGCATCAGGTTCTGCTGATAATGCCATTCTGGGTATAGCAGCATCCGTGAAAGTTTGGCCTCATTATCAATGGTATACGCAGCTCGCCATTGATGAATTTCTACTCAGTGAGTTTACAAATAGAACAGGCTGGTGGGGAAATAAATTCGGGTTTCAGATGGGTGTAAAGGGCCATGATTTTGCTGGGGTTAATGGACTTTATATGCAGGCCGAAATGAACATGGCCCGTCCCTTCACTTACTCCCACGGCAGTCCCTTACAGAGCTATACGCATATGAATCAAGCCTTGGCTCATCCCTCAGGTGCTAATTTCTATGAGTATCTCCTGATTGCGAATTACACGAAGAAGGACTGGGAGTTCAGGGGATTGTTCAGTTTTAACAAACATGGGGCTGATCAATTCGGGGCTAATCTGGGTGGTGACATTTTTAGATCCTATGTAAATCCTTTTCAGAGTTTCAATAACCTCATAGGTCAAGGACTCGCTACGGAATTATATCGCGCTGACCTCAAGGTATCATGGGTGCTAGACCCAGCGCGGGACACACGTATACAACTCGGATATGACTACAGGTATTATGGTGGTGAGATTAAACATCAGCAAGTACATGGCATCATGCTTTCCTTGCGCAGCTCATTAGGAGATGGCTATTAGGTAAGTTCTTAAGTCTGCACGGGATTCTTCTCCGCAGGATAGCTTACCTTTGTGGCCTCAAAATTCAAGACTCTTGTCACACGAAGAACAGATCAGCATTACAAGCAATACGGAGGTAAGCATGATGAAAAATCTCATGGCCTTATTGAAATTCCGCTTGGCTAGCTTGGTCGTTTTTTCAGCGGTTCTGGGATATATCCTAGCCACAGGTGTCTCAGGAATTGATTGGACCACACTTACAGCACTTATTATTGGAGGATTTCTTGTCACTGGCGGAAGCAATGGCCTGAACCAATACATTGAAAGAGAGAGCGATAAACTCATGACTCGCACCCAGGACAGGCCTTTGCCTACAGGCAGACTTGAGCCTATGACCGCATTGATTTTCAGTTCACTAGTAGGGATTTTAGGACTTGCGATACTTTGGTATTTCACGAATGTGAACGCCTTTATCTTAGGATTGGCTGCACTGGTCAGCTATGCATTCATCTATACTCCCATGAAGAAAAAATCTCCTTGGGCGGTATTTGTAGGAGCATTTCCGGGTGCAGTTCCTCCTATGTTGGGCTGGGTAGCGGCAACAGGAAAATTCGGACTAGAGCCAGGGGCATTATTTGCCATACAGTTTATATGGCAATTTCCACACTTCTGGTCTATTGCTTGGGTGTTAGATGATGATTATAGCAAGGCAGGATTTAAGCTCCTTCCTTCTAAAGGAGGAAAAGATCAGCACAGCGCTTTTCTAGTGCTTTTGTATTCCCTTTTCTTGATTCCAGTGGCTGTGCTTCCATGGGCATTGGACATCACAGGAGTGATTTCTGCATTAGTGGGTGTGAGTCTAAGCAGCTTTTTTGCCTACATGGCATATCTATTCTATGAGGAACAGGATACACGGTCAGCAAAGCAGTTAATGTTCACGACATTTTTCTACTTGCCGTTGCTACAGATCCTTTTCGTTTTGGATAAAATTTGATTCAGCGAGAACATGAACAGCGATACATTGGACATACAGAAAGAAGAAGCCATGGACCCTAAAATGATTAAGGCAAAGAAAATGCTCTTGGTTGTAGGAATCATTAGCATCATTATGATGTTCTCAGGACTTACGAGTGCATATATCGTTTCCCGAGGAGGTGCTCCATACTGGGTTAACATCAAGATACCTCAGGCCTTCTGGTATAGTACCATCGTGATGATGCTAAGCAGCGGAACTATGATTATGGCCCTGCGTGCTGCCAAATCAGGAAAGACTGCATTAAGAAATGGAATGCTTGCCTTAAGCCTTGTGTTAGGTCTCACTTTCGTTTATTCCCAGTTTCAAGGGTGGGAAGAGATGGTTGACAACGGATTGTACCTGCGCGGTGACTTCCTAGAGAACCTGAAAGGCGATTATGGGACTGATTATGTAATCACTGAGCAAAAGAGTGGCCTTATAGTAGAATATAAGGAAGGCCACTATTTCGACCCATCAGATCCTACAGGAACGAAGATAATAGACGAGGAAATAGCGACTATGCGCAATCCGGCAAGCTCGTATATGACGTTTCTAACAGGAATTCATGCCATACATGTGGGTGGGGGAATACTTTATTTGATTTACCTCTTAATCTTAGGCCTGATGGGACGCACAGGAGCTGAATTCACGCTCAAAGTGAACCAAGGAGCGGTCTACTGGCATTTCGTTGACCTTCTCTGGATTTATCTCCTGCTGTTTTTGCATTTTATTCATTAAACTTGCAGCCAAATAAATCCCATATGGCAGGGCATACAGGTGAAGCATTAAGTAAAGGAGAGATTTGGGGCGGAGGACGCTCACCATTCGGAGTTACCTATGGTAAGCTGATGATGTGGTTGTTCTTAGTATCTGATGCTTTGACATTCAGTGGATTATTAATCGGATATGGCTATATCCGACACACCTATGAGGCATGGCCTGTAGGTGAAAAAGTATTCCAATCCCTTCCTTTCGCAGGAGATGGCTTCCCACTTATCTATGTAGCCTTGATGACGTTTATCCTCATCGTATCTTCAGTTACGATGGTTCTTGCTGTAGAAGCAGGACACCGCATGGATAAGAAAGGCATCATTAAATGGTTGACCTTAACTGTTATTGGAGGATTATTTTTCTTGCTTTCCCAAGTTTGGGAATGGAGCCACTTCATTCATGGTGGAGGTGGATATATAACTACTACTACCGGTCAGGTATATCACTTAGGACATCTTGAGGAAGACCTTCATGCCAATGCTGATGGGTCATATCAAATGCCCGAGCACTTGATGCTAGTTCAGAATAAGTATAGCGAAGGAGAAGCTACTATTATTGAAGGAGCAGAAGCCGTGAAGATCTGGGGCACTATGTCTGATTATTATCATGGAGCGAATATGCTGCGTAACGAATATGCACCTCATGCTCCTCAGTATGCAAACTTCTTCTTCTTTATAACCGGTTTCCACGGTTTTCACGTATTCAGTGGAGTCGTAATCAACTTGCTTATTCTTTTGCAGGTGATGAAAGGAGCGTATGATAAACGCGGCCATTATGAAATGGTCGAAAAGACAGGACTCTACTGGCACTTTGTAGACCTAGTTTGGGTATTTGTATTCACCTTCTACTATCTTGTGTGAACATGGAAAGAGACGACCTGATTGTAAATGATTCCTATGCTGTCAATGCTAAGCATGACGAAGCTCATGGGAAAGAGATGCGTAAGACGATTCTGAAGGTGACTGTGATTCTTTCCTTAATCACAGCTTTCGAAGTCCTCATAGGTGCTACTATTCCAAGAGAATCAGGAACTGCCTTATGGACTACAGTGAAATTCGGATTCATCTTTTTGACCCTAGTCAAAGCAGCCTATATCGTACTTAAGTTTATGCACCTTGGTGATGAGCGTAGGAATTTGAAGTTCGTGGTCTTATTGCCATACACCGCATTTATACTTTACCTCATCTTCATCGCTATCACTGAATCGAACTATGTTTTCGATATGTTTCAAGCCGGATAAATGAGCGAAAAGAAAACATCTAAAACGAGACAACATATCTTTTTGGCCTTATTGTTATTGGCCGTTCCATGCTTCATCCTCCTTTTTGGAAAGATGAAGCATACTTTTTCTAGCCTCCCCTATTACTATCCTGAAGATGTAGTCCAAGTAGAAAAGGATGGCAAAATGGTGAATGATACCATTTGGCATTCCATCCCTGGATTCAATTTAATCAATCAGGACAGTGTTGCTATAGACCGCAGTCTCCTTGATGGGCACATCAGCGTAGTTGATTTCTTCTTCACTACCTGCACCACCATTTGTCCTAAAATGACTCGACAGACAAAGACTTTAGCATGGATGCTTGAAGGAGAATATTTCAAGGATGTGAGATACCTAAGCATTAGCGTAGACCCTGAGTTTGACGTGCCGCATGTATTGCGTGACTACCAGAAAAAAATGGAATCGGCCCATCCGCAATGGACTATGGCTACGGGGAATAAAGAAGAGATTTATGATTTAGGCGTCAATGGATTCAAGCTCACCACCCAAGAAGACCTTGCCGCTGTTGGTGGATTCTTACACTCTGAGAAGTTCGTGCTAGTAGATAAGGATGGGCACATTAGAGGATACTATGATGGCACATCCCCAGATGAAGTGCGCGACCTAGCTGAGGATATTAAGATGTTGATAGGCGAAGAAAGGAAAGGGTTGAAGGAATAACGAGATTCTGGAATTAGCTTCGCTGAGCTCCTTTCGATCGGTTCTAAGACTTCGAAGTTCTGAAATTCAATGTCCTTTGCTAACTATTGACTAACCACTATTGACTTTCTCAATGGGAAACCTAAATCTCAAACTAAAAACAAAAATTAAAGAGTGCACAAAATGAAAGAAGACAAGCGTATAATATGGGGAATATGGGTTTTTACCGCTTTGGTTTTTGCCTTGGTTATCATCTTGCATGAACTTCCGCAAGCTGATGGTATGCCTGAGTTGATGAAGAATGCACCTGGATTTCATGCCTTTCTCAATGGAACTTGCGCAATACTCCTGCTTACTTCCCTCTGGGCTATTAAGAACAAAAATATTGCTCTACACAAGACCTTGAACAGCAGCGCTATGGTCTTGAGCTTGGTCTTCTTATTGTCCTACGTAGTTTTTCACTATTTCTCTGGAGACACGCATTATAGAGGAGAACATATGGGGGTGTATCTTTTTGTACTGTTGACCCATATACCTTTAGCTGGTCTTTCACTTCCTTTTATTCTCTTATCCTATTACAGAGGGCTCACAGGAGATATTGCGAAGCATAAACGACTTGTGAGATTCACTTATCCTGTTTGGCTTTATGTGTGTATCACGGGAGTAATGGTCTACCTCTTTTTAAAGCCTTATTACGCCTTCTAGTATCTTTGAGATGATGAAACACACTTTGAAAACACTCAGCCTTTTCGGCATTTTTCTATTAAGCACAGTTGCCTCCACAGCTCAATGTGCCATGTGCCGCGCTGTCATAGAAAGTGAAGTAGCTGAGAATGGCGCTCAAGTAAGCGCAGGAATAAATAACGGAATCCTCTATCTCATGGGCTTTCCGTATTTACTCATCTTCGGCTTTCTGGCCTACGTATTCAAGGATCAGATTAAGGAGAAGTTTCTCAAGAAAGGGGTTGCTTGATGAAAATGTAAATACCTTGTCAGACCAAGCAGCAATACTGGCCCAATTACGTTTGATCAACGATTTGGGAATCGTCATAATGAGCGCTACAGTCTATAAATAGGAAGACCAGGTCAAATTCCAGATGGAAATTCTCAAGAATCCTCAGGAGTGTTTCATCATGTAAGTCAATGTCGTACATTGAATGATGGCAGTTTTCTTTTCTCAGGCTATACAGGGTTCCATGGATTCATTGGAAAGTTAGATGAGAATATGAATCTCTCTTGGTACTGTCTATATGCTCCTCATGACGTAGAAGAGAATCCAGTATTCCAACACACTCACATCTATCACACCCTTCCCACGTCTGACGTGGGCTTCCTGCACACGGGGCAGTATGAGAGCGACCCAGGAGAGCTTTATCCACAGGGCATTCAGACGGCCCGCCCTCAAGGTGGATCAGTACCGCTGCCTTGAACCCGGCTGCCAGATTCTAGATAATCTTCCTGAGTATGAACAAGGAAAACTGCAGGTATAGCCTAATCCCACTAACTCCTTCTTGAATGTTCAGCTACCAGCTGGAGCTAAAGTGGAGTCTATTGTTTTAGTGGATGCGTTAGGGAGGATTTCTAATTCCTTATCTCTCATTTCTGATTCAGGAAACACTTTAAAATTAGACATTCCCGCAGGTCTTTATTCCCTTATTCTCACCGCCAAGGATGGTGCTGTATATTCAGAGAAAGTGGTGGTGGAATGAAAATAAACATCATTCTTGTCCCTCACTGGAGACCAGTCCTGAACGACAGTGAACGAGCAGCTGCAAGCGGTTTAGCGAGCAGACGGTTGAGGACAGTCGCCCTGCACCTGCGGGGTAATCTGCACTCTTCACTTGAATACCTGACATCATTCCTCCCTCCCCTCATCGCTCATCCGCTCTGATGTACTCCCTCTGAAGGGAGACACGGAAATGTACTTCTGAAAACAATTAGTTGTGCTCCATTGCACCCTCATTCAAGCGAATACCTTTTCTCAATAGCTCCACTC
>CALFHF010000235.1 GCA_937875855.1 uncultured Flavobacteriales bacterium | reverse complement strand
GCCATTGATCCCGAGAACAGGCATGACATAAATACTCGGCAAGTCTGAATTCCCTATGCCTGCGAAAAGCTTAATCTGTGGCCCTTGGCAAGACTTGAATAAGCCTGAAGTCCTAAGGCTGTTATTCCTTCTGTTCAGGTCTAAGACTGCGCACTCTGGATCTATCCTGAGTTCTTCTATATGAGAAGGATCTACTTGTAGATTCTCTCCGGGAGAGAGAACTTGTTCTTGAATGCATTCGCCTGCTTTGTACATTCCTATAATCACAGGACTACTAGATCCACTTTTCTCTTTCAATGTCACGCTCAACATGCCTTCATGCTCATGATCCGCATGGCTTTTCAAGCTGTAGTTTAATTTCCTCGTTCCTACAGCCAAGTCCGTATAGAACCAGTCCAAGTTTTTTCCTGTAGCTCGTTCCAAGCTGGCTTCCATATCATCAGGATAAGGATGTTTGAATTTCCAGTCATTGAAATAGGCATGCATGGCCTCATCGAATTCATCTTGGCCCAAGATAGATGCCAAATGCTGCATGATGTATCCTCCTTTGGAATAGACCATCACACCGTAGTTCATGGTTGTATAGTCAGCGCTGCTCACATCCAACCCTTGATCCTGATGCTTTCTTGCATTGAAAAGATATCCTATTTCGTGGACCTGTCTTCCATTTAGCCCCAACCTAGAAAGAAATCCTCCTTCATGTCCGGGATACTTCTCTTCGAAATAGCGGGTCTCGTAGTAGGTGTTTATCCCTTCGTCCATCCAGGCATGGTCGCGTTCATTCGAGCCTAGGATTCCGTAAAACCAGTTATGGCCCAGCTCATGTACGACCACTTGCTCTAGTGACATATCATTCGAGGTTCCATTGATCACGGTAATCATAGGATACTCCATTCCGCCTCCTGCGCTCAGGGTTCCATCAATCACAGTAGCATGGGAGTATGGATAGTCACCTACGTATTTTGAATAATGAATGATGCCATCTTTGACATATTCCATGCTCTTCTGCCAGGCCGCCATGTGCATATTTGTATATAGTACCCAGGCATCTATGCTGTCTTTAGAATCAGGTAATTCCACTTTATCGTAGAGCACATTGAATCGTTTGTCAGCAAACCATGCGAAGTCATGCACCTTGTCTTGGATGAAGGTCAATGTCTTGGTCTCTTCACTAGAAGGAGGAAAATCATTGGAATCTTGAACAGTCATTCTTGTGCTCAACGATTTCATGTATTCATATTCTTCCTTGTTCTGCATGACACCTGTAGCTCCTACTATATAGTTCTTAGGCAAGGTGATGCTCACTTTAAAGGATCCGAATTCAGAATAGAATTCCCCTTGCGTGAGGTAAGGCATGGGATGCCATCCCTTGTTATCAAAGACGGCTGGTTTCGGATACCATTGGGTAATCTGATAGCTCTGTCCTACATGGCCCAATCTTGAAAAAGCTCCGCTCGGAATCTTCACCTGAAATGGTGTGCGAATGACACAGCTCATGCCAGGCTCCAAGTTCTGTGGCAGCACCAACTTTCCTTCGTCACTCCCTCCTATCTCACTTGTCATAGAGGCTTCTACGCCATCTACTGTCCAGCGGAAACCATCGATGTTCCCTCGTTCTTCTTTGGAAGAGAAGTGATAATTATACTGCCCCATCTCGTCCAACTGATCTGATAACTCAGATTCAAAATCGGCATAGGCCTTGGGCCAGAGATGGAAATAGATAAAGTCTAGTGTGCTAGAAGAGTTGTTCGTATACGTGAGATTCAGCATGCCATTGAGTACATGCGCTTCATCATCTAGGCTCACGCTGATATCATAAGCCACATTCTGCTGGAAGTATTCCTGTGCATGAATGCTTGGCGTTATGAACGCAAGGACGATAGCTAGGCCGATAATCTTTCGCATCCCGATTAGCTTCCGAAGATCTCTTTCAATTTAGCCTCTAGTCCTGGGCCTCTGAGTTTCGTATCTACCACTTTTCCTTCTGGATCTACTAAAACAGTGAAAGGAATAGAACTGACACCATAATCGCGGGCTGCAGCTGAATTCCATTTAGCCAAATCACTTACGTGCAACCAACTCATTTTATCCTGTGCTATGGCAGAAGTCCAACGGGACTTATCGTTGTCCAACGAAACACTCAGAATCTCAAAGTTCTTCTTCTTGTATTTATCATACATAGCCACCACATTCGGGTTCTCTCTGCGGCAAGGGCCGCACCATGAAGCCCAGAAATCGATAAGGACATACTTTCCTTTCAATGAACTCAAGGTCAAGGTTTTTCCATCTGGAGTATTAAGGCTGATCTCAGGAGCTACTGTTCCCGCTGCAAGTTGAGGAGCTGCTCGTTGCTGCGCTGCTTGTGCAAGGTTTTGTTCCGCTGCTGCGATGTTCTTGTTCATCGTCTGCAGGAATAGAGAAGCTGGCATCACTTGAGCTAGACCTGCGCTTACCGCCTTATACTCTGGAAGTGCAAGGGTAGGGTCTACTGTGGAGATGATGCTCAAAGCAGCTGGCGAACGCAAATTATCTAGGGCTAGTTTCTTCATCTCAATTTCATAGCTTGTCTTAAGGCTTTGCACCTGGCCATTTACGGCAGTTGATATGATAGGGTCAATGTCTTGAGGAAGACTTCTTGCCATCGTTTGAAGTGAATCCATTTTTCTTGAATAGTCAAAGCTTCTTTCGTAGAAGGTGCGCATTAACTCGCTATCTGTCGAACCTGAAACGGTATAGCCATCAAGCAATGCTCCCGACTTCGCAGTCAATTTAATATCGCGCTGGGTGCTGTCCAAAATCAAGACTATAGGTCTTTTCATGTCCTCTACGTAGAAACGGTAGAAGTCAAGTTTCTTGTTCTCTGTCTTCAAGGTGAACGAACCGTCAGCGGCAATCAAGGCAGAATCCAATGCTCCTTGTCCATCGAAGGATTGGATATGTGCATATTTCCCTGCTCCGCCATCGATTACACCTGTGAGTGTCATACTCCTATCTGGAGATGAACATGCGAACATTAAAAGGGTGATGCTAAGGAAAGAAAGCTGTTTCATGGTTTTCATTGTTCAAGTATTTCTTTTAATAAAACGGTGGTGGCTTTAGGATCTGCTTTGCGTTCGCTGAGTTTCATGACTTCACCCATGAACAATCCCAGTAGTCCTTTGTTCCCATTTTTATATGCTTCTACTTTATCAGGATATGTGGCCAATGCTTGGTCAATATATCCTCGCAAAGAGTCTTGATCCGAGTTCTGAATCAAGTCATTCTTTTTCGCGATTTCTTCGGCTGAGTCTTGGGACTCCAGCATCAAAGGGAAAATGCTTTGTGAAGCCAGATTACTGCTGACTTTTCCTTGGTCAATCAAATTAACGAGACCAGCCATACGCTCCGCTGTAACTGGGAATCTTTCAATATCACTTGCGTTTTTATTGACCCAAGAACGCACTTCGCCCATCAGCCAATTCGCTGCTGATTTATAATTGCTCGTGTGCGCAATCATTTGCTCATAATACAGGGCCGTTTCTTTTTCTTCGGTCAATATTCCTGCGTCATAGGCACCCAATCCAAGTTCTGTCGTATAGCGCTGAATCAGCTGACGTGGCAATAGAGGAAGACCCGCTTTCACCTTGATTAATTCTTCCTTGGTTACCGTGAGCGGCTGCAAGTCAGGCTCAGGGAAATAACGGTAATCATGGGCTTCTTCCTTACTACGCAATGAGAAAGTAATGTCTTTAGCGGCATCATACGAACGCGTTTCCATATGCACTGTTCCTCCTGCTTCAACCAAGTCTATCTGACGTTTGAATTCGAAGTTAATGGCGCGCTGTACATTTCGGAACGAATTCATGTTCTTCACTTCTGTACGCTGATTCAGTTCGGTTTCTCCTCTTTTACGTACAGAGATATTCGCATCACAACGCATACTACCTTCTTCCATATTCCCATCAGAAACATCCAAGTAACGCAGCACTCTTCTCACTTCAGTTAAAAAAGCATAGGCCTCTTCTGGGTCCCTAAAATCAGGCTCAGAGACAATCTCTACTAGAGGAACTCCAGCTCTATTCAAGTCAACCAAGGTGTTGAATGGATCCTGATCGTGAATACTCTTTCCAGAATCCTCTTCGAGATGGATTCGAGTAATATCTATGCAGCGTTCCTCTCCATCTTTCATGGTTATGAATACTTTTCCGCCAATACAGATCGGGGTTTTGTCCTGCGTGATTTGATATCCTTTCGGCAGATCCGCATAGAAGTAATTCTTGCGCGCAAAGTACATGCGTGATGCAATCTCACAGTCAAAAGCGATACCCAGTCTCAAAGCTAAATCCACACTTTTCCTGTTCATCACGGGAAGCGTACCTGGATGCCCGAGCGTAATAGGACTCACGAGCGTGTTCGGAATGGCACCGTACTTATTCTCATCCCCAGCATAGGCCTTGCTCTGCGTCTTAAGCTGCACGTGCACCTCTAGACCACAAACCAATTCATATGAATCGTAAATCGAAGACATGTTTTCTAGATAGATGCGATAAGTTCTTTCATAATACGGGTCATCTTAGGCTCAGCTTCTGAAGCCACTCTGACAACGTCTTCCGCAGATACTTCTACGATTTGTCCTTCAACACCCATATCAGTGATAATGGAGATGGCGAAACATGGAATACCCATATGTCTCGCAACAATCACTTCAGGAACAGTAGACATTCCCACAGCATCAGCTCCCATGCGATAGACATAACGATACTCAGCAGGAGTCTCTAGCGTAGGACCCGTAAGACCTGCGTAAACTCCTGTCTGTATACGATAGCCGTGCTTTGTTCCTATTTCTACAGCTTTCTTGATTAATGCATGATCATAAGGAACGCTCATATCAGGGAATCTTGGACCTAGCTTGGGGTCATTTTTTCCACGTAGCGGATGCTCTGGGAAAAGGTTTATGTGATCGTTCAAGATCATCAAATCACCTATTTCATAGTCAGGATTCACTCCCCCGCTGGCATTGGAAACGAAGAGTCTCTTTATTCCCAGCAAGTTCATTACACGCACTGGAAATGTGACCTGCTTCATATCATATCCTTCGTAATAATGGAAACGGCCTTGCATAGCGACCACGGTTTTATCTCCCAGTTTCCCAAAGATTAACTTACCATGATGGCTCTCTACTGTTGATATGGGGAAATGTGGAATCTCGTCATAGGATAAAGAAATGTCCACTTGAATGTCTTTTACGAGACCACCAAGTCCAGTTCCTAATATGATACCTACTTCAGGAGCATTAGGAATTTTTCCTTTAATCCAGTCAGCCGTTTCTTGAATCTTATCTAACATACGTTTTCAATTCGCTGATTAGTTCTTCCTCATCAGCTATAATTTCTACTTCCATAGGTAAGGAGTACAGGTCGATGCCCTCAGACAGTTCCATCCAATCCTTCTTCCCTAGTTTGGCAGCATCTTTTGAAGTGGTCAATACAGCTTTTAAAGGGCCGACAAAGTTACTTAATCTCTGCCTGATTAGAAGGAGGTCTTTTTGAGTATATCTATGATGGTCTGAAAAGCCCAAAGTATTCCTCAATTGAAAGCGTTCATCCACCTTCTCGAAAAAGGCATCATTATGAGCCAAGCCAGATACAGCAAGCACTTCAGCCCCCATAATCCAGGGCCTTGTGTGTGGAAAAACCGCTTGGGGAATTCCGAAACGCATACAAGAGAAATACACCTTCGCCTTAGTGTAGAGAGAAGCCTTCTTTCGCAAGGCATCCATTTCTACTTGAGAAATCTCTGCAGGACATTTACTTATGATGAGAATGTGTGCCGCCTTTGCCCTGCTTTTCACATCACGCAGTGTCCCAGTCGGAAGCACATGGTTTTTCCAAAAAGGGAGATTATAAGGAGTTAAAAGAACATTCAATCCTGCCTTCAAAGATCTATGTTGAAAGGCATCGTCAAGGACTACTGTTTTAAAACCTTCTGAAGCGAGTTCCTTGATTCCATCCAATCTATCTTCGCAAACCGCCACCTTCACGTGAGGTACGCTTTGCTTGAGCATAAGAGGTTCATCGCCTACCTCATCAGCATCAGCATCCACATCTACACTGAGGAATCCTTCTGTTTTTCTTCCATGACCTCGACTCAATACGGCTATAGTTTCAGAGCTAAGTTGCTTCAAAACCCATAGACTATGAGGAGATTTTCCTGTTCCGCCAAGCTCTAAGTTTCCGACAACAATAGTCTGGATATCAGCCTGTTTTGAATGGAGAATCCCTAGGTCAAATAGCAGATGCCGCAGAGAAAGTATCCCTACATAAAGCCAAGTGAATGGTAACAAGACAATTCGCAATGAGCGCATGGCGTCA
>CALFHF010000234.1 GCA_937875855.1 uncultured Flavobacteriales bacterium | reverse complement strand
ATCCTCAACGCTAATCAAGGAATATGTTCCTGCAGATAAACCTGTGATTGAATAATTTAGGAGGGGAAAACAAAGGTAATACGCTCAGGATCAATCAAAAGGAATTTAACTCTGGTAATCAGTGCTCGATAGTCAGCTCTGAATTCTTCTAGTGTGCGACCCGTGAAATGATCCTCAGCACCCACATTAATGGTAGCCACGTTTTTACAATTTAATCCTGAAGCATTCAGTTTAGTGAGTCTCTCAGCGCTGGTCATTTCTACTTCACCGAAGAAGCTGCGATCTGTGACTTCATACCATAAGGTATCAAGGCGGTGCAGAAGCTTGATAGGTCAAGCGTCAGATTGGGCTAGATATTGCCCACTCCCGAATCCATCACCTAGGACAATTAAAAAAGGACCTCTCTATTGATTGAATAAAGAGGTCCTTTTTTAATGCGGGTAAAAGCCTATTCAGTTTCAGTTAGTTATACCCAATTTGGTCTTCACTAATACAGTAATATCATCACTGTTCTGATAGACAACAGAACCTGCGCTCAAGTCAAAGACATAAGTGAATCCATTCTCAGCTCCGACTTCATCGATGGCTTTCTGTAGTTTTTCGATCATAGGCTGAACTAATTCTTCTTCTTTACTGCCCAAGTCGTTCTGCGCGTTAGTTCTGAAATCAGTGATACGCTTTTCCATGGCCACAATCTCTCCACGCATATCTTCTACAGTAGACTGAGGAGTATCAGCAGGAAGAGCTTGAAATCCTTGAATCTTGCTTTGATACTCGGTAGACAAGACCTTCAATCGTCCTTCTAGCTGCGTGCTGAGGGTATTCAGTTTTGCCTCTGCCTCTGCGCGTTCAGGCATGAGAAGAAGTAGTTCTTGTGTATTCAGGTGACCTAGTTTTACTGGGTTCTGAGCTTGTAGACCGAGGCTAATAGCTAGTGTTGCAAGTATGAGATATGCTTTTTTCATTAGGGGATGTATCTATGTATTGTTGTTAGGAAAAATCTTACTTGACACGGCTTGAACCAGAGACTCCGCTCTCGCCTTTAACGTTTTCTATAGGTTTCTCTTCAGAATCACTGTCTTCACTATCAGCTGGGAGATTCTCTCCTGGACGGATGCCCATTTTTCTGAGAATTTTATCGCTTTTATCGTATTTCGGATTAGCATAAAGAACACCCGCTTCGCCTGACTTATCAAAGATGGCCTCATAGCCGTTCTCATTGGCATATTCTCTAATTGCCACGAAAATCTTCTCTTGCACGGGCTGAATAAGCTCTTGTCGCTTCTTGAACAGATCACCTTCTACTCCGAAACGTTGTTTTTGAAGTGCTTTCGCCTCAGTTTCTTTGCGTACAATCTCTTCTTCACGCTTCACACGCATCTCCTCTGTCAGTAGGACTGCTTCCGCTTGATAGGCTTTGTACAATCTCTCGATGCTTGCGTAGCGCTCCTCAATTTCCTTCTGCCATTCTGCCGAAGCGCTGTTTAATTCATTCTGAGCTTGTGAATACTCAGGCATATTCTCCAAGAGATACTTGGTATCTACAAAGGCAAATTTCATCTGCGCTCTGGCTTCTTGAGCTCCTACTAGAAACAGGCTGCAGATTGCAGCATACATTACTATTCGTGTGACTTTCATGTGGCTAAAGATATTCATCAGATCAGAGTTCTCCAAGATTCATGCCAATGGTAAAGTGGAATTGACCACGAGGCATATTAGGAAGGTTAGGGACATCATCGAATCTCCATCCATAGTCAAGACCCATCAGGCCGAACATAGGAAGGAATATTCTGAGACCTACTCCACCTGAACGCTGCACAGCCAAAGGCTGATAATCTGTAAAATCATTCCATGTTCCTCCAGCTTCTAGGAAGGTGAGACCATAGATAGTGGCATTCGGATTGGGCGAAACGAGATAACGTAATTCCATCGTGTATTTGTTGATGAACGTTGCTCCCGTTCTTGGGGAAAGAGAGAGGTCATCATATCCACGTAGCGCAATGATCTCACGACCATCTAGCTGGAAACCTGTTAAGGCCGAACCTCCTAAATAATAGCGTTCAAATGGAGAATCGCCTATGGATCTATTGAAATTTCCTAGGTATCCCATTCCCACTTTAGTGAAGAGCACGAGTCTGTTATTCTCATCTTCATCCTGCTTACCTAGTGGTGTATACCATTCAGTGGTAAACTTCCATTTGTGGTATTCTACCCAAAGGAATTTCTCTTGATCGCTCACATTCGTATAGTCCTTATTCCCATCGAACAAGCTGCGGACATAAGGTGTAAATCGAGTAGTGATTCCAACCCTACTTCCTCCAGAATAGAAGATAGGATTTCCGTTTCTAGAGTCACGTGCTAAGGAACCAGTAATAGCTAGGTTATTTGAGTATCCATTGGCAAAGCTGAAAATGGAACCGAAATTATTCAGGTCATAATATTGATAGCTCAAGGTAGCGAAGAGCTGGAAATAATCATCTGGAATCTGAAGTTGTTTTCCTAGGCCTACGGAACCACCTAGAATCTGCAGCTGTTGGCGAGAAGGATTGCTAATCGTTCCTTCTGAAGTAGTAATGGTCTTTGGGGCCCCATTACTCTGAACAGAGTATTGTCCTGAAACAGAGAAGGAATTACGCTTTCTGCCACCTAGCCATGGCTCAACAAAGGAGATGGAATAGGCTTGGAAGAACTGACCATTCGTCTGAGCTCGTAGGCTTAATTTCTGGCCATCTCCCTTAGGTACTGGTCTCCAGGCACCTTTAGAGAGCACATTACGCATAGAGAAGTTATTGAAACTCACCCCGAAGGTTCCCACTACGCGGCCTCCGCCCCAACCTCCTTGAAGCTCAATCTGATCGGATGGTTTTTCTTCAACTTTGTATTCTATATCAACAGTTCCGTTCACTGGATCCTGCTTCGGATTCACCCCGAATCCTTCAGGATTGAAATAGCCTAATTGAGAAAGTTCACGCTGAGTTCTAATAATGTCAGAACGACTGAAGAGGTCTCCAGGACGAGTTCTGATCTCACGCATAATCACGTGGTCATTCGTGATGGTATTCCCTTTCACAGTAACTCCACTGATGCGGTATTGCTTTCCTTCATAGATGCGTACCTCTATGTCAATGGTGTCATTCTCCACATTTACTTCAGCAGGATTCGCAGAGAAAGATAGATACCCATTATCAAGGTAGATAGAGCTTACATCATCTCCATTTTGACTCATGAAGAGCCGCTCTTCCAATTTTACTTGGTTATAGAGTTCCCCTTTAGAGATACCTAATCTGTTGGCCAATATCTCCGTGCTGTACTTCGTATTTCCAAGCCAAGTAATATCTCCGAAATAGAACTGAGAGCCCTCCTTGACTTTCAGGTCAATGCCGATAAGCTTTCCATTGATATGATACAGGCTATCGCTAAGGATTTTCGCGTTTCTGTATCCTTTCTCATTGTACTTTGTCAGGATGCGTTCTTGATCCTCTTCGAAATCAGCTTCAAGGTACTTGGAACGCTTAAAGAGATGATAGAATTTCTTCTCCTTCGTATTCTTCATGAAACGCTTCAGCTTTCTATCGCTGAATTCTGAATTCCCTTCAATGTTGACAGCCTCAACCTTCACCTTAGAGTTCTTCTTGACATAGATGTCAAGGGTCACTAGATTGTTAAGCATGGAGGTGTCTACTGTCTCAACAATGTCAATTTTTGTATTGAAAAAGCCCTTCTTGACGAAATAGTTCTGAATGATGTTCAAGGTATTGGTCTTCAGATTCTCATTGACCACTTTTCCTCTAATCAAACTCACTTCATCTCTGAGGTTATCGTCTTCAGATTTGGTGGTTCCGTGAAACTTGAACTTGCTCAATCTATTTCTCTCATCTATTTCAATGACCAAGAAAATGCTCTCCCCTCGTATATCAGCAACACCTATCTCCACATCTGCGAAGAGGTCTTGAGCCCATAGATTATTGATGGCATTAGGCAATCTCTCCCCTGGGACAGTGATTTTATCTCCTTCCTTAAGCCCAGCGAAGAGCTTTATGGCTTGAACATCAGTGCTTTTAGCACCTATGACTGTGATTCCTCCTATGGTGTACTCTTTAGGCTTGCTCAGGTCGAATTGGGCCATAACCTGCGTCTGGAACGCGATGAGTACTAGAAAGCTGAGGATGTATTTGATAGACTTCAATGCGTGCGTATTTGCTCGGAAACCTTTCCGAATCTGCGTTCTCGTTTCTGATATTCAAGGAGGGCTTCCTTGAAATGTTCTTTTCTAAAATCAGGCCAATGTACTGGACTGAAGTATAGTTCTGCGTAGGCAATCTGCCATAAAAGGAAATTGCTGATTCTCTGCTCACCGCTGGTCCGTATAAGCAACTCAGGGTCAGGAATACCCGCTGTAGTTAAGGAAGAAGAGATATGCTCTGCACTGATGTCTGCTACCTTTAGATTTCCAGCCTCCACTTCAGCGGCTATTTTCTTCATGCCATTCACTAATTCCCAACGGGCGCTGTAGCTCAAGGCAAGAATCAATGTAATACTGTCGTTATTCTTCGTCTTCTCTATGCCTTGTTTCAAGGCATCTTGACAAGAAGCTGGAAGACTTTCTAAATCCCCTATGGCTAGGAGTCTAACGCTGTTATCATTTAGCTCGTCTAGTTCTTGGATGATAGTGTCCACTAAAAGGCTCATGAGAGCTTCTACTTCATCCTTAGGTCTATTCCAGTTCTCTGTGCTGAACGCATAGAGGGTGAGGTATTTCACGCCTAATTCAGTGGCACACTTAAGCGTTTCTCGCACAGACTCTACCCCATTCATATGCCCATAGATGCGCATCTGACCCTGGTCCTTGGCCCAACGGCCATTACCATCCATGATCACAGCTACATGCTGGGGGATATTATTAAGGTCTAATTCCATCTGTTTTAGGTCATTTCATGACCCGCGTTAAATAAACCGCGAAGGTATTCAATCCTGCCTTTCTATCTCCAGCAGCCATTACTGTCCTTTCCGAGGCGCACAGTAAGGATGATTCCTGAGTAGATATACCAGTCATTTCGTTCCGGATCTCCTCGTTGCATCCCTGTGTTTACACCACCTGGACCTATAGGAGTGATGGTCCTATCGGCTAGGTCTCTTCCTAGGTTTCCGCTTTGTTCTCTGATCAAATCAGGATCAGCGTAGTAGGCGCTCACATCATCTAAATAGTCAGTGAACGTCTTTCTAATGCCCCATTCTAGGTTTAAAGCGATGCGTTTCGTGAAGCCACTTTTAAGTCCAAGACCGAAGGGAATGGAGATTTGCCCTTTGGCATAGGTGTTTGCTCCTTGACCCTCAGTTCCTAGCGGGCGTAGCTCAAAGTAGTTTCCATCTAACTCAGCTTCAGGATTGAACTGGAAATAAGCCAATCCTCCAAAAATGTAGGGAGTGAATCCTTTGCCAAGACGCCCAAGGCGGTATTCGTAGAAATTAATCTCCAGAAGCATGGAAGCCTCGGTGATATTGGTTCTGAAATTAAGATTTCTATTCACCCGCATAGGGTCATTGCTATCAGAATCAAAGGCTTCCACTTTCATGCGCATAAGGTGAAAACGAAGTGTATGACGTTGAGTGATATTCCTCCGATAGAGGGCACCAAAGGCAATTTTTTTACGGGCTCCGAAGTGGATATAGGGGTTGAGGTCACCCACATAATAGCTGTACCCTCCGGTGATCCCTATCTCTGAATAAGGATCCACAGGCCTAGAAGCTTGCCCTTTTGCTATAGAAAAGGAGCAAACAAGCAGGAGGAGGAGAGCTGTTCGCATTCTGTTTTAAAGGAAATTTCGCTCAAATATTGCCTTTTCTTGGGAGAGCGCAAGAATAGGAGGGGGAAAGAGGCCTTGAGATATGATTCTTTTTCCTGTTAAATCATGGAAGATGGAGTCCTGCGCTGTCAAATATGATTGAACATATTTGAAGAATTAGCAGAAGGCCAGGACGTACGCATGACGTATTAGAAGGCCTTTCTATCTTTAGCCCCATGAGAAAAATCGCGGTGCTTGGAGGAGGTCAATTAGGCATGATGATGCAGGAATCTATTGGTGAAATGCCGATAGAATTACATTTTTTGGATCCGGATCCCTTATGCTCAGCCAAGGCGGTATCTGAGCATGTGACATTAGGCTCTTTCAAGGACGAGGAGACGGTCATGGCTTTTTGTGCCGATAAAGACGTCATCACGGTGGAGATAGAGCACGTGAATCTTCAAGCTCTTTATAGATTAGAAGAAATGGGCAAAGAGGTTTATCCTCAACCAGCGGTTCTTGAATGCATCATTGACAAAGGCCTTCAGAAGCAATTCTTCGCTGATGAGTTCATTCCCACGGCTCCCTTTGAACTTATAGACTCAGGGAAAGAGGCCTTGAAAGCAGGCTGGAAACCGCCATTCGTCCTAAAGTCAAGAACGGGAGGCTATGACGGAAAAGGGGTGCAAGTGATACGTAGCGTAAGTGATATGGTGAAGGCTTTTGATGGGCCTTGTGTTTTGGAGGAGTTAGCGCCCATCAAGAAGGAATTAGCAGTGATTGTGGCGCGCAGCATAGAATGTGAGATGGTCAGCTTTCCGGTGGTGGAGATGGATTTTGAGCCAGAATTGAATCTGGTTCGTGCGGTACTCAGCCCAGCCCGCATACCTGATGAAGTAGCCGATAAAGCGCGGGAGATAGCGGAGACGCTCATAGATGCATGGGGCCTCGTAGGACTGCTCGCGGTGGAGTTCTTTTGGTGTGAGGACGGCAGTCTCTGGGTGAATGAGGTAGCGCCTCGGCCGCATAACAGCGGGCATCACAGCATAGAGGGTAATGTTACATCACAGTTTCAGCAGCACTTGAGGGCCATTTCTGGAATGGATTTAGGTGATGCTTCTGTGCAGGGAGCCGCTGCGATGGTCAATCTCTTGGGAGCAGCAGGACATCAAGGCAAACCCTTCCTGGAGAATGAAGAACTCCTGAAAAAGGAACCCAAGGCTTTCCTTCATGACTATCATAAATCAGAGACACGTCCTGGTAGAAAGATGGGGCATCTTACGGTCTTATCAGAGGATGTAGAAAGCGCATTGGAGAAAGCTTTGGAGCTTAGAAAGAAATTGAACTATGTGAAAAGCTCAACTTGAGCCCTAATTCTTACATTTACCCTGATATGGCAGCACAAGTAGGAATCATCATGGGAAGCACGAGCGATCTTCCAATCATGCAACAGGCAGCAGATGTCTTGCAGGAATTGGGCGTGGAAGTGGAACTAGATGTTATTTCGGCCCACAGAACGCCTAAGCTTATGATGAGCTACGCGACAGGAGCCAAGGAAAGAGGATTAAAAGTTATCATAGCTGGAGCAGGAGGTGCTGCGCATCTTCCGGGAATGACCGCCAGCTTGACCGTTCTGCCCGTGATAGGCGTACCTGTGAAAAGCAGAAATTCTATAGATGGTTGGGACTCGGTTCTGAGTATATTGCAAATGCCTGCAGGAGTTCCTGTGGCCACTGTTGCATTAGATGGCGCACGAAATGCAGGGATATTGGCTGCACAGATCCTAGCTACCTCTGACGATGCCTTGTCCGAGAGATTAGAGAAATTCAAGAGTCAAATGGAGTCCAAAGTGATGGATTCCAGAAAGACCTTATGAACCTGAAGAAATGAAGCAAACCCTCAGCATATTCATGTGCATCTTGCTCAGCACAGCTGCCTTTTCAGGAGGGGAGAAGAGTGCGATAGGAGCGCGTTCCATGGCCTTAGGAGGCACCTCACTTGTAAATGGAGATATATGGGCGGCCTTCAATAATCAAGCAGGTATGATGGGCATGACCGGCATGCAAGCTGGAATCTATTATCAAAGTCTATTCTATGTGGATGGATTGGGAGAACAGGGCTTCGTTTTCTCCTCAGACCTCGGAAAAGGGAGAATAGGGGTAGATGTGTCTTCCTTTGGGATGAGTGCATATAAGGATAACAGAATAGGCTTGGCCTATGCTATGAGATTAGGAGAGCGATTCGACATGGGAGTTCAATTGAATTATAACACGACCCGTATCCAAGGGGATAGATATGGAAAGAGGTCTTCTTTGACAGCAGAACTTGGCGTAATCACGCATATCACAGATAACTTCGATTTAGGCGTCCACCTCTATAATCCTTCACAGGCTTTATTGAGCGAATATGAAGACGAGCGCATTCCTACAGTGCTTGGAATAGGAGGTGCATATTCCTTTTCAGATAAAGTGAAATTACTTGCTGATGTCGCCAAGGATATAGACCGTAAAGCCCAGATAGGGTCAGGTTTAGAGTATCACATCGCAGAAGCAGTTTGGTTAAGAGCGGGAGTTTCTACGGCCCCAACCTATAGCAGTTTTGGTGCGGGATTCAAGGTAGCTGGAGTGAACATAGACATAGCCGCAGCCTATCATAATACCCTAGGCTATAGCACTCAGCTCAGCCTCTTCTATCAATTCAATGCTCGTAATTGAGCGGCACATACTATTTGTTTTCACCCTATTTCTAGGGCTAGGCCTGTGCGCTCAGACTGATGAGCGCGATATCATTGAGCGCAGTATCGAGATTATCGCAGAGAATGCAGAAGATGAAAATCTGGATTACACGAATCTTGTAG
>CALFHF010000233.1 GCA_937875855.1 uncultured Flavobacteriales bacterium | reverse complement strand
TACACTAGATCAAGAGAATTTCGGCATCGGGAATTTCCAAGAGCGCTTCTCGATTCAAAGTATTGCCAAAGTCCTTTCTCTTAGCCTAGCCTATGGTATTCTGGGAGAGGAAATATGGGAGAGAGTTGGAGTAGAACCCTCTGGAACCGCATTTAATTCTTTAATCCAACTAGAGGCCGATAAGGGCATCCCTAGAAATCCATTCATTAACGCTGGGGCTATGGTAATCTGTGATATTCTGCTCAGCCATTTAAAACATCCTAAAGAAGAATTCATAGCCTATGCGCGCAGCCTTTCACAGAATTCAGCCATCAACTATTCTGATACCATTGCCGCATCAGAAAAAACCGTAGGATATCGAAATGTAGCTTTGTGCAACTTCATCAAGTCATTTGGGAATATTCAAAATGACCCTTCTGATGTGCTTGATTTCTACTTCGACCTATGTTCTCTTGAGATGAATTGTAAGGAGCTCTCAGAGGTTTTTATGTTCTTGGCAAACAATGGCTGTTGTCTGCACGATTCAAAGCAAATACTTACAAAAAGCCAATCCAAACGAATCAATGCCTTAATGCAAACCTGCGGATTCTATGACGAATCAGGGGAATTCGCGTTTAAAGTAGGGCTGCCTGGAAAGAGTGGTGTTGGAGGAGGAATTATTGCACTGCATCCGAATCACTATACCATAGCTATATGGAGTCCACTTTTGAATGAAAAAGGTAATTCATACAAGGGAATGAAATTCCTAGAAGAGTTCACTACTAAGTCTCAGTTGTCTATTTTCTAAATATTCAAAAAGGTGATGACATCAGAAATTAGAACGTCCTTCTCTCGACTCCCCTGGTCTGGCGGAAGAACGACCGAGCTGTATATCTATCCTCCTGAGGCAAAGTATGCGAAGCGGGATTTCCTGTTTAGAATAAGCAGCGCCACAGTTGAAATAGAGAACGCTACCTTCACTTCCTTGCCCGATATCCACCGTACACTCATGATTCTGGAAGGTGAGATCCGTATTCATCATGAAGGGCAGTATGATAAAGAAATGAAGAAATTCGATATAGATTCCTTTCAAGGGAGCTGGAAAAGCACTTCAAAGGGACGATGCATTGATTTCAATCTTATGTGTTCCGCTGAGGCAAATGGAACTGTTGAAGCAATTCTCATGGATAAAGGAGCTTCCATTACTCTTCAGACTGATTCTGATTATCGCTGGAACTTTTATTACGTGCACAAGGGAATGATGACCTTTCACCTTGAAGAGCATAGTGGAGAACTTCATGCTGGCTCACTTTTGCTCTTAGAATCTGCACAAAAGATTGATCTAAAACTCCATTCATTAGAACAGGTTGAGCTTGTTTCTTGCCATGTCATGCATCACATTCCTTAGATTTTATTGGTAAACCGGGCTCATTCTGCCTTGTAATTCTTTGCTTTACAACCTGAAATAATGAGAAGCTGAATTCCCCATCATGAAAGAACACATTAACGCCTGGACTGAACAGATTACACCATGGATGCTTAATCACGGCATCAAAGTCCTACTTTTTGCCATTGCCGCCTTCATTCTGAACAAGGTTATTTGTCATTTTATTGATAGAACAGTACGCATGGCTGTATTATCCTCAAGTCATATTGATCAAGAAGCAGAACGTAAGCGTGAAGACACCTTAATCGCAATCTTCTCGGCCACTATTAAAATCGCAATCATTACTGTCACCTCTTTGATGATTCTTCAGGAATTCGGAGTGATGATAGGTCCCATTCTCGCTGCGGCAGGAATATTAGGATTGGCTTTCGGTTTTGGTGGTCAGTACTTGATTCGTGATATTATTTCAGGGCTTTTCATCATCCTAGAGAATCAATATCGCATAGGAGATGTGGTGAGTTTTGACCTTGCCTCAGGAACGGTAGAAGAAATAAGCTTGAGAAAGACCACACTTCGTGACTTAAACGGAACAGTGCATCACATTCCTCATGGAGAAATCAAGAAGGTATCCAACATGACTTCAGATTATTCTCGCATTAATCTGGACATGGGAGTGGGCTACAGCACTAATCTTGAACATGTGATTAGAGTGATTAATGAAACATGCAATGAACTTGCTGAAGATCCTAATATCAAAGAAGCAATCATCAAAACACCACAGTTCCTTCGAGTCCAGGATTTCGCAGACTCGGCAATGATTCTGAAGATAATAGGTGAAACCCAAGCAGGAAGGCAATTTGAAATCACTGGAGAACTCAGAAAAAGATTGAAAATCGCCTTTGACAAAGAAGGCATTGAGATTCCCTTCCCTCAAATGGTCATTCACCAAGCAAAAATTATCGAATAATCATTTGGCATAATTTATTTTATGAATAGTCACATCCTCTTTTTAATTCTTTTGAGCACGTTCATTGACTGCACTCCTTTTGAGCGATACAGCTAGGAGGATGCTGAAAAATCAGCTGAATAAATTTGATTCAAAGAAAAAATTGATGGAGAAAATTCTCAATGGCTAGGAAAAAGTAGTTCCAGGAATTCGGGCTCATATCGTTCACTCTGATTTGGGAACACCCATCACCAATTAACACTATAAGAACTCATCTCGAGGTTCGGTATATGGCCTAGAGAAAACACTGAATCAGCTAGGGGCCCTCGCGTTCAAGGCAAAAGACCTTTATCTCTGTGGGGCCAACATTCATTCTCATCCAGCTTCGGGGGCGTCTTATTCAGGAATGAATACAGCGACAGAAATCTTAAGAATAGAAGC
>CALFHF010000232.1 GCA_937875855.1 uncultured Flavobacteriales bacterium | reverse complement strand
CAGGTATCTACGTTATCATCAATATAACAGAAGGTCCTAGTCTGTTGACCATCACCGTATAATGGAATATCTCTATTGGTCAATGCCAAGCGAATGAACTTAGAGATTACGAAATCAGGGCTTTGCTTAGGTCCAAAGGTGTTGAAGAACCTAAAAATTGTGAACTCAAGGCCATATTCCTGATGATAACTGCGTAAATAAGCTTCACCAATATTCTTGACAATCGCATAAGGGAGCTTGGAGTTCAAGGGCGTAGTGAGCTCATTCTGAGGAATTTCCACCGGTTCCCCATAAACTTCTGAAGAAGAAGAATAGAAGACACGCTTCACTCTAGAGTTCTTAGAAAGTCTTAAGATGTTCTTGATTCCCTGGATATCATCAAGTACGCTCACAGGATTGCGAAGAGTACGCTGGACTCCAACTAACGCAGCATAATGGAAGACATAATCAAAATTATAGGCGTAGAAGACTCCAGCTACATCTTCGAAGATGTTCACGTCACACTTTATGAAGTGAAGGTTATCATAGCTGTCGAGTGGTAATTTCTTAGTGCTTCCTGTCAGTAGATTATCAATGACAACTACATGGTTTTCAGGATTTTGCGCTAATTTAATGGCTATTTCACTGGCAATAAAACCAGCACCACCCGTCACTAATATCGTGCTCATATTCGTTTGGTCAAGATTTCGAAATTACAATAATCTAAGGAGTGTGTCAGTCCAGATCTGTGGATTAAGTTTCTGTGCCAGCTTATGGCTTTCTTTGGCAAACTTGATTAACACTGATTCCTCTAGCTGAATAATCAAGGCCAACGCCTTTGTCAAATCTAACTCACTAGACGAGTCAAAATCATATCCGTTATGTCCTATTTGTAAGAATTCTTCAGATGCCCCTATTTTATCGCTCAATACCATAGGAAACCCGGCCGCTGCGAATTCTTGAACGACTACTCCCCACGGTTCAAATAAGCTTGGAAGGACGAAAACACCTGCATCGATGAGATAATCCTCCATCTCCATAGGCTGTATAAAACCTAAATGCTCTATGGTCGGATGCTCTGTCTTTAAATCGAATAATTCTCCTGTTCCTATGCATCGTAGCTTCCATTGTCCTCCATTCGCTTTATTGGCCGTTAAAAAAGCATTCCAGAGCATCTGCATATTCTTCTGTGCAACATAACGACCCACATACAGAAAAGTCTTTGGGAAGCTCTGTTCCATCCGCGCCTTGCGCCTATTGAATATTTCATTGAAATGAATAAGATCAGCCGTATAAAACCCTGTCTCAATGTGTTCTTTTTTGAATCCAAGCCTTTGGGCGTAGGCTTTCTGTGCTTTGCCAGCTACCCAGGCATGTGAGAACCTCTTAGTCAAGAACCTTTTTCCAAAAGCAGCTAGTACTCTCTGTTTCACTGATCCATTCCAAGCGGTATCAAACAATATCACAGTAGGTATAATCCCCCTTTCTTCTTTCACAATGGATAGATATTCTTTATCCATCCATCCGCTGGTCAGTATGATGTCTGGTTTTAATTCCTTCACCTTCATTGCTATACCCGAAGCTTTAAGTTCATTCTTGGAAATGAAAGTAACTCCCTTGATACTCGGAATCTTGAATGGGGCTTCTGGGTTTACTGGCCAATGGATTACGGTTACTTCCACTTCTCGTGTGGCAAGCTCTTGAAAGCAGGAAAAGATGTATCCGGCAAGTTCGGAGTATAGAAATAGGACTTTCTTCATGCGACCTCTAATTCTTCTTATCTTGTTTCAGGAACTTCTTCTTGCGCATACAACATGATTGAGACTCCCAGTAATAATGCTATTGTGAATGGATTTAAACTGGCCGTTAACCAAGATTCGAAACTCACTGAGAATATCACCGCATACATGAATGGAATCGAATTCACATAAGACTTGGAAATACGAAGGAACATTAACAGAAAAGCAACTACATATAGCACTAACCCAATAAGCCCCGTATCAAGCCAAAATGTGAGATAACTGTTATGGGCATTTCCTTGGTGCCCCATATTCGACAGGAGGTTATAATTCTGCGCGTATATCCACTCGGCATAGTTGAATCCCCTGCCAATAAAGAAATTCTCTTGAATCTGCTCCCATGCGAAAGTCCAGGCTATCACCCTTCCTGATCCTCCTTCGAGCGTATCTAGTCTGAAGAATTCCTGTAGTCCTAAACTCTCGATTACAAAGGGCAGATTGTTCATCACAAACTGATACGAGAACAGTATGCTTATAAAAACTAAGGCCCCAATAAACCCCTTAAGTATCTTGAAATTGCTAAAGAAGAAATACAGCATCAAAGCAAAGAGGGCCGACCTTGACTGACTTAAAAGCAGATTTGCGAATATCACTAGCCAGAAGAATATTTTCTCTTGCCTTGAGAATTGACCAGGAACTTTGTTGAATATCGTATCAAAGAGCAGACCTATCATCAGCGCGAGCACTCCTAGTCCATTAGGGTTCCCCATGATGCCTCTAAATCTTCCAACAAGGGTTGCGAACTCAGGATGAGTGTATTTAAGAATGAGTCCAACCACCAAATAGATCATGATGATGAAGTAGAAGGTACGCAGCGACTGCGTCTGTTTCTCTTTCATGAGGAATCGAGTGATGGAGGGTATGCTGTAAAACAGGAAGGCATAGGAAAGCGTTTTTTGAATAGCAGTGCTCAAATCAGGGCTATCAAATATGATTAAACAAGACCATATAAAAAAGGGCAAGAAGAGCTGAAATATCATATTGTCTCCTTGAGCTATCTTACTGCGATGTACCACCACTATAAAGACCATTATACTCATATAGGCAGGCTTGAAGTCTTTGGCGAAATCAAACATATTATAGTGACTATCACTGAGCATGAGGATAAGCCAGAAGCCAAGAAGTATCTCGGCATATCGTTCCTTGGACATCATAGCGATTATGCTAATCCCTATCAGACCGAAGGTGACACTGCCAAAGTAGATACCCAATACAATCCATGCTATAAGCAAGAGAAGGAAAGCGAGATTCTCTTTGAGATACTCTCCCATCTTTTATGAAATTGACTTTTCCATATCGCGCAAAGTTCGCAGAATCACGCTCTCCCATGTAAAGGAACTCAAGAAACGCGCTCGAGATTGCTCACTTTTAGATTTCCAGATCGCTTCATCCCACTTCATGAGTTCCTCAATAGCGTTCTCAAGTTCTTGCTTGCTTCCTGCTTCGAAGAGAATTCCGTTCTCGGTGTTCACTTGTTCATTCACGGCACCAACGTTTGAGGCAAGGATGGGCAGCCCCCGTGACATGGCTTCTAAGATTACCGTTGGCATTCCCTCTGAAAGGGAAGGAAGAAGCAGCCCATAACTCTGATCTAGAATCGTTTTAATCTTATTTTCATCTCTAATCTCTCCATGAAATATAAGCTGCTCGTTCTTCATTCCTGAAGGAGCTGAAATTGCACCGATAAAGTGGAACTCAATCCCTTCAAAACTCCTTTCAGAAAGCAAGTCAAATAGGACGTGCAGCCCTTTACGATGTTCATTCCTTCCTATAAAGACCAATTTCTTAGGACTGAAATCTAAGGGCTTCTTATCCTTGGAACCATCAGCCCATGAGGCTTCTAAGCCAATTGGAATTTCAGAAACGTTTGCCTTAGGTACTTCTCTTTTTATCAAATCAGTTATTCTTGCCCCAAGAGAATAACAGACATCTGCATATTCCATATTAAAGCGCACAGGTCCTTGAAAATAGCGCTGAATGAGTCTTTGCTTGAATCCTTTAGCTTTTTGGAACATCTCTAAGCCATGGAAATTCAGGCCTATAGACGGAAAAAATTTTCCCTTTCTCTTCTTGTCAATGAGGTCCCAACCACTGAACCCTTGAGCATAGATAAAATCTAAATCTTCTTCATGCTGAATGGCATCTGAAATCCTTTGAGAAAAAACATAAGACCTTCGCAGATAGGATCCAGGAAGTAATCCCTTTTCTGGAAAAGGAATAATTCGTTCATCTAAGAGTGGCCATAACTGAACATCAAGATGGTCCTTTATTTTTCCCTTTCCTCCTGGATGAAACAGCACGACTTTCACATCGTTCTTTAGAAGATATTTCAGCAGAAAATAGGAATGCTTCTGCATTCCTCCTATGACCAGCGGGAAGATGCCGTCAGTCAGTAACGCTATTCGGGTAATCTTACTCATGCACTATTCTGCGAAGAGTTGAAGGTAGTCCTTCTTCAAATGTTCCCAAGTGAAGGTCTTCAGAAAGTACTGCTGATTCTTGAACGATATTTGTTCAAAGCTCTCCTCAACAAATGTCTTATCCTGCAGCTTGGAAAGGATATTCGCTGCTTCTCGCATATCTATACATTGATTAGGGTCATTACAAAGCCAGAGCGAATGTTCAGTATCATGAAGTAATACAGGAAGTCCATGGCTTAGCGCTTCTATGGTTGCAATTCCGAATGGTTCATCCAAGGAGGGTAGTATAAAGACATCAGCAAGTGGATAAATGACTTGCATTAGGGAATGGGTTAAGCACAGAACTTTCAATCTATCTCCACTTGGGTCAAGCGAGGTTCTGCATGCCTGAGGTACTTCACCACAAATAAGTAGGCACCAATCTGAACCTAGTTTATGAAAAGCCTGTTCAAGCACATGGAAATTTTTTTCTCTAAGCTCTGTAGGACCTACATACAGGATCATCTTCCTATCGACCTTGAACTCTATCACCTGTTCCTTCAATTTTTCCCATCCCTCATCAGGAGATTCCCATCTGGGGTCGAAGAAATGTGGAATGAGTTTTATCTCTTTTCCGCATTCCTTGGCCAATGGAGCCAGCACCTTGTAATTGTCCTTATTCACTTCCTGCAGAATATCAGCGTATTTGAGCCGTGTTCCGTGGGTTGAGATGAACCCCTCACAGTATACAATGCGCATTCCTGGGGCCAACCATTTTCTCATTTTACCTACGCCCACCATGTGCACGTATTCCTGGGTATACAGCACATCATATCGATTCCTTAGCAGATGGAATCCCAGTCGAAACAAGAACCAGACCTGCTCCCAATAAATATTGTATCCTCTGATTTTCCCCAGGAATCTATTCAGCCAAGTGTGCCTTTTTGGAACAGAAAGTACGATTTCATGAGCACTTGATTTTCCTGATCCTTTGATTAGAAATACATCCATCCCGGACTCCTTGTGCAATCGCTCGAAGAGCATGCGCGCATGTGTCTCCACTCCGCGATTACAATGCTCCATTCCGAAGGCGATGATGGCGACTTTGCGCTTCTTATTTGCCATCATGCAATTTTTTCAAATTCCTATAGCGAATCATGTTCAACTCGCAATCTCTGTTGAACGTGCCCTCAGCTAATTTCTTGATGCGTGCACGTGTGACTTCATCAGTCACTTTTAGCGACTTTATAGCATCATTGTCTTTCTTTCCTCTATAGATGATCCCTAATTCTTCCTTCTCAACCATCTCACTAAAATCGCCAATCTCAGGACTTATAATGACTTGACATCCTGCCATGAGATATTCTCCAAACTTACTTGGAGAAGCGACTCTATTCGTGACCGCACTCCTTCTTAAAAGAATCGCATAATCGCTGATTCCTAAATAGCTTGTCACTTCTTTACTTTCGACCTTCTTGAGAAGTACTCTTTCATTTTCAAACAGGCGCTCGCCATCAAGCCTCTCTAAATCATGACTTAAGATGACTAATCGATTCTTAGGATTCTTCAATATAGCCTTACACAGTTCATGGAAACTTCTTGGATAGTTCCACACTGATAGCGCACCAGCATAGCAGAACACCATTACATCCTCTGTCCCGAAGAGCTCTTTCTTACTCAGTTTTTTTGAATAATCCGTATCCAGAACACAGCAAGGAATAATCGAATGGTTATGGTCCTTATATCTATGGTTATCCTTGAAATATTCTATAAGCGCACCTGAAACAGAAAAGACCCAATCCGCTTTCTTGAAGCATTGCACCTCGTTCTGCTTCATCTCCTGAATGGCAGCTTGATCAGCATTAGAGAACTCTTCCATCTCCATGTGTTGACAACCACGGGCATCATAGAAAAATGGTTTTTCCTCTCTTTGTATCTCTCGACATACGTTTAACCCCGCAGGATTTCTCGTCATGATAGAGGCAGGATTCATTCTCTTAATCAAAAAGGCATTAAAAATACTGTACCAGGGATTACTCTGGAATCTATTCACCACTGGCAGAACCTTAATCCCTTTGCCATATGCTGCTAATTTCTTCTTCTGAGCAAAGTATAATCGCATCGGAACGAAGGCGACAATCTGCACCTCCATTTCCATCTTTTCCCGCAGGAAATCACAGAACCCCACCACTTGGCTGTGGTAGATGGGAGAATCTACGTCTCCGTATGTCAGATAAATCATGGGGGCTTTACTCGTCACAGCTGCTAACTTCGCTGGCCAAAGCTATGACAATGTTCTACTTACTTTCCAAATCGCTCCTCTTCTTCCTACAACCGAGTGTGTGGATTATGGGTCTTGTTCTCTGGGCCCTGATCGAACGAAGGCCTCACCTGAAACATAGGCTCTTGCTTATGGCCCTTTCCATGTTCCTCATTTTCGGGAATGAAGTCTTGTATAATGAGGTAATGCTATCTCTTGAACCCGCTTATATTGAACCTCATACTGGTCAATATGACATCTTGGTAGTCCTTGGAGGCTACGCAGAGTATAACAGCAGGGGCGCTGAGATAGAGTTCTTTCAGTCTAGCGATCGCCTGAATAAGGCACTTGCTCTATACAAATCAGGAAAAGTGAAGACACTTCTAATCAGCAGCGGGGTGCATCCTGAGGGGGCTCCTTCATTAAATGAAGCTGCACTTACTTCGGATTGGCTTCAATCATGTGGTGTTCCTCTCAAGGATATTATAAAGGAAAATCGATCTTGGAATACCTATCAGAATGCTTTCTATACAAGGCAATTACTGGATTCCTTGGGCCGAACAGAACCCATTCTGGTTATCAGTTCGGCTAGTCATGTGAATCGTGCTGAAGCTTGTTTTAAGAAGCAGGGTCTTGAGGTGCAGATGTTAGCCGTGGATCATTATTCGAGCGAGAAAACCTATGGCATCACTGATTATTTCTTCCCAAAGATGCGCAGAGTGCTGGACTGGGAAGTTATTATTAAAGAGAAAGCAGGAATGCTTGTCTATCGTATTCAAGACTACATCTAGAGTAACTTATCTAAGAGACTTACGATGCGTTCCGTGGATCGTCCATCCCATAAGGGTGGCACCTGTCCCTTCTTGTAACTTCCAGAGCGTATCTCCTCTATTTTACTTTTCAAAATATCAAGCTCGAAGGTGACCAATTCATTCGTCCCCATCGTCACAGTGCTTGGGCGCTCTGTGTTAGGCCTGAGCGTAAGACAGGGAACCTTTCTGAACGTGCTTTCTTCTTGAATCCCTCCACTATCGGTTAGGATGAAAGCCGCATGTTTCACTAATTTCTGAAAGGAGAAATAGCCCATGGGCTCTGTTATACGCAGTCTCTGTATTTTCTCAAGTCTTTCTTTCAGCCCAAAAGATTCTATGCTCTTAATCGTACGCGGATGTATGGGAAACACCAAATCATGCGCACTCGTCACCATTTCCATGAGGCTGAGTAATTTCTCTAGCTGATCTTTATGATCTACTGTTGCTGGCCTGTGCATAGTCATCAAGACAAATTCCTTTGCCTTAAGCGCCAGTTTTTCTAATATGTCTGCAGCCTCTATCTCTTTCTCAAAGGCTACCATAGTATCTATCATGGTGTTTCCCACGAAGTGCATTGCACCAGGATCTTGCCCTTCTTCGCTGAGATGATCTAGGCCACTTTGCTCGGTGATGAAATAATAGTCAGTGATTTTATCGGTCAGGATTCTATTAATCTCTTCAGGCATAGTCATATCGCCACTGCGAAGACCACTCTCTAGGTGAGCAATAGTAATATTCATTTTATTCGCAGTAATGGCAGCTGCTAAAGTGCTGTTCACATCGCCCACGACAATGATCAATCTAGGAGATATCTCTTGCAATACCTTTTCTAAGGAGACCATAATCTCAGCCATCTGCTGATTTGCAGTCCCTTTTCCTATGTTTAAGAAATGGTCAGGTCGCAGTCTAAATTGATCAAAGAAGACATCAGCCATCTTCGCATCATAATGCTGACCTGTGTGAACGATAGTCACATCAAGGTCCTTATACCTCTCAAACTCTTTCTTAAACTGTGTGACCTTGATGAAGTTAGGTCGAGTACCTACTACTATTAATACCTTTCGAAGCGAGCTCTGAGACATTCTATTCTTGTTCTGTCATGAGGATTAATGCGAAAACTGCATAGTTCAAGATATCATGAAAATTAGCATCTATGCCTTCTGAAACTAGGGTCTTTCCTTGATTATCCTCAATCTGTTTAATACGTAACAGTTTCATGAGAATAAGATCGCACAGGGAACTCACTCGCATATCTCGCCATGCTTCTCCATAATCATGATTCTTCTTTTTCATGAGCTCGAAGGTGGTCTTCACTTTCTCGTCATAGTGCCTAGCAGCTTCTGCTGGATCCATATCAGCAGAATCACTGAATCCTATTTCTATCTGTATTAAGGCCATCACTGCGTAATTGACAATAGCTTGAAACTCCTCCTTAACGCCCTCTCCTACTTTATTGACCCCTTCTTCTTGAATCGTCCTTATTCTATTGGCCTTAATAAAGATCTGATCAGTCAGTGAACTTGGACGAAGAATACGCCATGCAGTTCCATAGTCTTTAGTCTTCTTGCTGAAGATCTCGCGGCATTGAGCTATAATTGCCTGATATTGGGAATCTGTTTCCTTCAAAATTGAATAATGAGGCGTGAAGATAGAGCATTTAGCAGGACTGCTTCCATGGTACTGCGAGGAGAATTAATCTCCTTGAAAACTCCGCTAGTAATGGGGATTCTCAACTTGGATACTGAATCCTTTTATGCGGGAAGCAGAGTGAAAGGAATAGATGCCGCCTTATCTAAGGTCGCCCAGATGCAGAAGGAAGGTCTTGATATTCTTGACATAGGAGCGAGCTCTTCTAGACCAGGTGCTCCCATCATCGCTGCGGAAGAAGAATGGACAAGACTGAAAGACACTTTGTCAGAGATTAAGAACAATTTTCCTAAGCTTTATATGAGTATTGACACACTACATTGGTCAGTAGCGGAGCGCTGTTTAGATCAAGGAGTAGATTTGATAAATGATATCTCAGGAGGAACTTTTGATGCTGAGATGATTTCAGGTATTGGCTTAAGAAAAACACCTTATATATGTATGCACATGAAGGGCACTCCTGCTACAATGCAGAGAGCTGCGCAGTATACTGACGTGCTCACTGAAGTAATAGCCTACCTGAGCGAACGGGTTCAAACATGCCGTGCAGCTGGAATAGAACAGCTGATTCTTGATCCAGGTTTTGGATTTGGGAAAACCTCACTGCATAACTTCGAGCTGCTTCAAGGCTTAGGCGATATTGCAAGCCTAGGCTGCCCTCTTCTTGTTGGAATTTCAAGAAAACGCATGATTTATGGAAATCTGGATGGCAATCCTGAAGAAGCTCTGAATGGCACTACTGCACTGCATATGGCTGCCCTAGAGCGCGGAGCAGATATCTTACGGGTTCATGATGTAAAGGAAGCTACAGAGTGTATTAAGCTGTTCTCATTGTTACAAAATCCCTCATAAAAAAAACCCTCGACCTAAGGCCGAGGGTTTTGTCTTATCTCAGGATAAAGGAATTATTCTCCTTCTTCCATTCTTCTCTTAAGGTCAGAAAGAACGTCCATGTCACCCAATGTGGCTTTCTCTTGAGAATCTTTTAGATTCTTAATGACCTTATTGGCTTCTTTGCCTTCAGTTTCTTTCTTTTTACCTTCTTTCTCACGCTTGGTGCGATCATCCTCTTCGAAGGTTCTCAAGTGAGAAGCCACAATCTTCCTAGAGTTCTTGTTGAACTCCAAAATCACGAATGGCAATTTCTCTTCTTGACGGGCACTTGTCCCATCTTCCTTCTTCAAGTGTGTCTTAGGACATACAGCAATCATACCATAAGGCAATGCCACTTTAGCACTGTTCCCTTCGATAGCGATAATAGTTCCTTCATGCTCAGTTCCTTCAGCAAATGTCACTTCGAATGCTTCCCAAGGATTCTCCTCAAGTTGCTTGTGACCTAGGCTCAACCTACGGTTCTCCGAATCTACTTCTAGCACTATTACTTCCATCTCATCTCCTACATTGCAGAATTCAGATGGATGCTTGATGCGCTTATGCCAGCTCAAATCAGAGATGTGAACGAGCCCATCAACACCTTCTTCAAGCTCCACGAATACTCCGAAGTGCGTGAAGTTTCTAACCTTAGCAACGTGCTTGGAATCAACTGGATACTTATATACGATGTCTTTCCATGGATCATCCATCAATTGCTTGATACCGAGGGACATCTTACGCTCTTCCTTATCTAGTGTAAGGATCTCGCATTCTACTTCATCTCCAACATTCAAGAAGTCTTGTGCGCTTCTCAAGTGCTGTGACCAGCTCATCTCAGAAACGTGCAATAGACCTTCGATACCTGGCTGAATCTCAATGAAAGCACCGTAATCAGCGATGACCACAACTTTACCTTTCACCTTGTCTGCTACTTTCAAGTTCTCATCAAGACCATCCCAAGGATGTGAAGACAATTGCTTGATACCTAACGCGATTCTCTTCTTCTCATTATCGAAGTCAAGGATAACAACATTGATCTTTTCGTCCAAAGAGACTACTTCTTCAGGGTGGTTAATCCTACCCCAAGATAGATCAGTGATGTGCACAAGACCGTCAACTCCTCCAAGGTCAACGAACACGCCATAGCTAGTGATATTCTTCACCACACCTTCTAGCACTTGACCTTTTTCTAGTCCGCTTATGATTTGCTTCTTCTGCTCTTCAATCTCTGCTTCAATCAAGGCTTTATGAGAAACAACCACGTTCTTGAATTCTTGGTTGATTTTCACCACCTTGAATTGCATGTTCTTTCCTACATATACATCGTAGTCTCTGATTGGCTTCACATCGATCTGCGATCCTGGTAGGAAAGCCTCGATTCCGAAAACATCTGCAATAAGACCACCTTTCGTGCGGCACTTAACGAAACCTGTGATAATCTCACTGGTTTCCATAGCCAAGTTCACGCGTTCCCATGCACCATGTAGACGTGCTAGACGGTGAGAAAGGACCAATTGGCCATTCTTGTCCTCAGCACTTTCCACATAGACAGCGACTTTGTCGCCTATCTTGACGTCAGGGTTGTATCTGAATTCATTAAGTGAGATGACTCCTTCAGACTTATATCCGATGTTCACCACTACTTCTTTCTTAGTCACAGCGATAATCTCACCTTCCATTACCTCTAACTCATTAATTGAGTTCAAAGTTCCGTCATAGAGGTTATCCATTTGCACCACTTCTTCAGAAGAGTATGTGCCTTGGCCGTGCTCATAAATTTCCCAATCAAAATCAGCTGGTGGTAAGACCGGCTTTGAGATGTATGGGGTATACTCTTTTACAGGTGCTTCAGATGTTGCTTCCAGAGTGGATGCTTGTTCTGGTGCTGCTGCTGACTCCGGAGTGGACTCAGGTGCTGCTGCTTCTGTATTTGTTTCTGGGGTTGAAGCTTGTGCTTCAGATTGGACGTCTTGTCCAGGAGTTTCAGGAGTAGTCTCCTGATTTTCTTCTGCCGTATTCATATGGGCATGTATGTATTTGTATTTCACCGCTTTAGGTAGATGATTCGGTGAAAGGTTGTTAATCAAAGAAGGTATCTACTCCCTTCTATTCCTTTTTGGAGGTGCAAAAGTAGTGTTTTTCAGTTTATTACGCTGATTTTCATACATTAATACAAATCGAGGTTCCTTGCGGAAGAGATGTCACCTCTTGACGAAGTAGTTTGAATACTCTTTTTGTTTTGACGAATTGGGACCATAAAACAGGATTCCTCCGCATAAAAGGAGCCAAATCCAAACCAACGAACTATTCAACTAGAATCGTCAAGCAACTAGTGCTTTTTAGCGCGTTTCAGAATGGTAGACGTAAAATCACACTTTAAGTCCCCTTAAAAAGATTCTTTATTCAAATGATTCTTGGAATACTTAAAAGGACATCTCCCCTGAAATTTCTGAACTCCTTATGATTAGTGAAATTTCATAGGTAGATTATTTTACTATGCTATGCATGCATACCGTGTGCCTTCCTCACACTTTCTGTGCCTAGGTATGGAGAATGGATCCTATTTCTAGGAATAATGAACTGCCCGTTTTCATCTCGAATCATGAGATAAAATTCTTTGCACATGTAATTCACTGAATATTCAAGGACCTTTCCTTCCAAGTGCTTTTCCCATGCTTTCAAGGCCATTTTCTTCACTACTCTCCATGAATAAGTGTTGAATCCTGAAGGCCTAGAAAATGAGTCGATATGTCGTTGTGCTTCTGCGAGAGTCATGATGATGATTTTTCCGTTTCTGGAACAAATCACCGCCTGCAGAACGTAATCTATTTACGTAGGCATATTTTATTTCGAAAATCTCATCGTATCCTCTACGAATGCGCCTTGGAGCTGTGTATGGAGATCATCTTCTCTGCTCTAGCTATCATCTCATCACGTAGGGACTCTGGTTGCAGGACCACTACATGGGGAGTCCAACTCATAAGTTCATTGATCAAATCCTGATTAGGAACCAACATCAATTCCAACACATCAGCATCCTCCTCTGAGCGTAATAATCTCAGGCTTGGATGAAGGGGCCTAGATAGAAAATACTTTGATTGCGGTCGTTCTATCTTCAAGAGAATCTGCTCAGGTTCTTTATTCAAATGATTGATTCCGTATGTATCCCTGAAATAAGTCGATGCGCTGAAATCTTTCTCTATGAAGTATTCCTCGGTCATATTCACGCTCATCATTCGATCAAGCCCAAAGGTCTTCACCTTCTCTGCCTCTGCATCCCATGCCATAAGATACCATCGTAACCTAAACTGTTTTAATAGGTAGGGATCCACTACATATTCCTTACCTGCTTTATCTTCTTGGAAGAAACTATACTCCAGATTCACTTTCCTTTTTTCTCTGATAGCCTTGAGTAAAACAGTTAAGTGCCTCTCCCCTGTTCCCTTCTCAGAATCCTCAAAGAGCATATACTCACGGTACTCTTGATTCATACTCTCTCCACTCAAGGAAACATGCTCCTTTAACTTGGAGAGCACTTGCTCAAAGGCTGTGAATACAGGGACATCTTTGAATTGGTACAAGGTCTGAGCAGCGAATTGCAATGCCTCTATTTCATCCTCTCGCAACGGTACCTTCTTAATGGTAAAGTCAGGTTCAGTGTAGTGGTATCCTTTATGATACTTATGAAAAGCGATGGGCGCCTCAAAACCCAATGCCGAGTCATATCTCATAGCATAGATGTCCTTTTCAATGGTAGAGATGGACACCCTAGTGTCATGGCTTCCATAGAGCCTATCCTCACATGCTTGCCTTAGTGTCTCTTTATTTGGATAAGGTCTAGCCATGTTAGTCAGGCATTCGTCAATGACCCTATATCGAATGAGTGCGTATTTATTGGCAGGCATGAGTTCTGGAATTCTAAGAGCGACTAAGTTCTTGAATTAGTATAGACACTAAACACACATTATGATTTCTTTTTCAAGATAATCATGATATGTATTAGGCTCTTTGACAAATCTATAGGGTCAATTTCATTCCTATCAAGCATGGAATTGACCACTTTCTCAGAGGTGGGTATTGAGCGTACCAGTGTCAGCAATATTCTGAAGGACGC
>CALFHF010000231.1 GCA_937875855.1 uncultured Flavobacteriales bacterium | reverse complement strand
AGTTCAAAGGGTCACCTGGGAACTTCCATGTTAAAAAGCAAGTCGGATTCATCTCTTTTGAATTCCTCAAGAAAGTGCAGCGCAACTTGACGAATAGTAGTTTCTTCAGATGAGCAGATGTTGATCATAGAACCATCAAAGGTGCCTTTTTCAAAGTACGCTGCGCTGATTGCGCATATATCATCCATGTGAATGAAATCACGGCTCTCTTGGCCTGTGCCGTGAAGGGCTATTTTTTCCTCAGTTTCACACTTTCTAGCGAGGTCCCAGAAAAGTTGTTTTTTCAATCCAGATCCGTAGGCAGAAAAAATGCGAAAACTAACACATGAAATCCCTTTTAACCCTGCTTCATTGATTAAGGATTCAGCCATGGCCTTATGAGTTCCATAAGGTGAAATGGGCGATATAAGGTCATCTTCTCTTATGGGAAGACGAGTAGGATTTCCATAGACAGCTGCGCTCGAGAAATTAATGAGCTTTGTGCCCGGACTTACAGAACTGATAGCCTCCAGGAGCATTTTAGGAATCTCATGATTCAGGTATAAGTCTTCTTCAGGATTTTGTAATGAAAACCCTACTGTGGGACTTCCAGAAGCATTGATACATAAATCAACATCCTTATCTTGAAATAGACGACTGAGGATTTTCTCCTTTTCGGTGAGAGAAGAAATTATAAGGTTAGGCTGATTTTCTATTAACTCAGGATGTGTAGTGACGGCTTGGACCTTATGACCTGAAGTGAGGAAATACGACATAAGACGTCTTCCTATGCTCCCATTAGCTCCTATAATCATCACCTTCATGAATGTTCTTCTTTGAGGGTGATAAAGCTATATAACCTTCCGGGAGTCTTGTCCAATGTATCTAGGTATTTTCGTGTAACAGTCTGCACCCAAGTGTTGTTTGAAATAAACCCAAGCCCCTTTGAGGCTAAGGCTTGCTTCACAGCCAAGGATACATCTTCTTCTGTTCTAGGATGAAAATTAATTACAGAACTGAGCGGGCCTATTTCTTCAATAACCTTTAAACGAGCTTTTGTAAACGCTGTTTCATAACGGTTCAATGTGAATGCGTTTTCTCCTCCATAAAATTTCTGAAGTGGATGAGATTCCAAAAAAGCAGAAAGATCCTTTTCCTCTGAAAGCACATGGTCTCGTATGGCGATAAAAAGACCACCAACTTTAAGATGTTTAGCGCAATTAAGAACAAAGGAATCCAGCTCTGTGGCATGGTGTAGCGCCTGACGTGCAAAGATGATGTCAAACTCAATCTCAGAGTTGAAATTCTCAGCAGTATTTTCTATGACTTCAAGGTTATGAATGTTCAAGTCATTCTTTAGAATTCTGATGGCACCTGCACCTATGGAATCTGAAGGGTCAGGTTCTAGAGCAGTAACTTTATATCCGTTCATAGAAAAGGCTGCTGCTGAAATTCCGTTCCCACTTCCTATATCTAAGATGTGAGTTGCTGAAGGATGTAGTTCCCGAATTTTCTTTAAAATTTCCTTGAATTCCTCACTTGCTGCGTAGCGCTTCACATTGGCATGAATGTCACCACCCAGATACGCTGCATTAACAAGTTCGTCATAGTCCTTTGTTGACCTGATATGGGCTATAGTCTCGTGCCAGTTCATTTCCTTATGGATGCAATACTAGTTGCACTAGTTGAAGATGGAAAAGTGAAATAATCTGGTGTCATGGAGTCGTATTCTTATGCAATAAGCTCGACTTCTTGAGAAAGCGTATTGAAGACTTGAAGACCTTTTATTTGTTCAAATCGCTCATCGAAATCCATGAAAGTCAACTTACCTTTTGAGTCTCTTCCTTCTTTGAATCTAGAGATTTTATAGCCTTGTTCTGGACTCAGTGCTTTAAGAGATTTCATTCTGTCTTTTTTTACAAAATAGGCATTGTTCCCATTGCTATTTGAGCCTATGAATTCGTAGCCTTTTTCTTCAGCCAAATTACACAACGAGGAAATAGAGACTCCCCAATAAAGATTGCTGTAGTGCGCTTTGGTCCGTGTGAATTCTGGAGCATAAGGCACTGTCCAGCATGCCTTATTCCCGAACAGGCTGTTGTACTCTACAATCACAATAACTGGGTCCACAGCCGAGATGGCTTTCCAAATCCAATAGTCATTGCCATCTACATCAATGTGAAGCAGCCCTATTTGCCCTTTAAATCCATTGGACATAAGTAGGTCATTGATATTTTCAGCAGTGACAAATGCCGATTTAGCTTTCAGCGCATGACGCCAATAAATACTATCGGCCTTAACAGTGTTCATATGCTCTTCGCTTCCATCGAGGATGAGTCCTTGCCAGTTGTCGTTTTCTAGCAGGAATCGTGTATTGGCCTCGGTATAATTCTCAACGCCAAATTCAACGAAGGTTTTCTCAGGAATATCTAGATAGTTAATAAGGAATTGGATGATGCCATCATCTCCCCATTGAGAGAACACCTTGAATTCAGCCTGACACAAATCATTGAGAATTTCTTCATTACGCGCCTTCTGGCCTTGGATAAGGGACTTTGCAGCCAATATCTTCATGTCGGATAATTCCCTCATTAGCTTGGGAAGAAATGGACTCCGATCTTGGTTTGACAATAGGTCTAATACCTTTTTCATTCAGCTTCTTTGAGTTTCTTAATGACCTTGGCCGGGGAACCTCCTACCAATGTGTAGGGTGGAACATCTTCCAAGACCAATGAATCTGAGGCCACAATTGCTCCTTCTCCTATGCTCACATTCTTAAGGATAGTCACATTGAAACTAATCCATGCGTAATCACCTATACTGATCTCTCCTACAACGACTCCTGGGTTTTCCCTAGGATGGCCTTCTTTCAAAAGTTTCTGATAAGAAGAGGATCGCTTTTTAGCGTCCATTTCATGTGAGTTAGAACCTATTATATTACAGTTATGAGCGATTAGGACATTGTCTCCAATATGAATCGTACTTCCAGCCCATATGCGTGTTCCTCCACCTATATAAACGTGCTTGCCAAGTGTTATCTGCTTGCCATAATTAAAAAGCAGAATCTCACCTCTGACACAGCTGCCTTCTCCAATTTGTATTCGGCTCCTTTCTCTTTGATTGAAAATGCTCGTTTCTTGAAAGAATTGAACGCTATCATCCGCTTCGCAACGCTTCCTGAGTTCAGTCGTTTGCCATTCATCTCTGGCCTTTTCAAAGATCTTGAAAGGAAAAGTATGCCTAAAAAGGAAGGTCAAAGCCCTTTGAAGAAGTGCTTTCATCTCAGATTGGATGAAATTTGATTTCTGGACATATCTTTTTGCTTGGTCGAAGGTGCAAAAAATTATCAAGGCATGAAGGACCATCAATAAGATCATTGAGTAATTTAGCGGGTAATGACAAAAGTTCTATCCCCATGTTGAACAAGCCGAGAATCACACTTTTCTTGATTTGTTTGGGTCTTTATTTGACCACCATTGGTCAATTCCCTACAGATATCCCAGGACTACAAGTCTGGTTGGATGCAGATTCTAATCTCACATTTAATGGGATGAATGTCACTCAATGGGATGATCTCAGCGGTAATGGAAATCACGCTATTCAGGCAGACCCATCATTAGCTCCTGTCTATTCCGCAGAGAATGCAATCATCAATAGAAATGGTGTGTTGAGCTTCGATGGAGTGAATGACCGGCTATTTATTCCAAATGCAACGACAGCAGGCACGGTGATCATCATAGCTAATCATAATTTGACATCTCTTCCACCGTATTCTGGTCTGCTCACAGTGTCTCAAGGAGGACTTCCAAGTTTGCTTTTTGTAGCCTCTGATAATGGAACGAGCTTTTTGAATGATGGAAGATTCGGACCCAATATTTTCATGAATGAGATTCAGACAGTGAACATGAGTCCGATTCAGAAATTCAAAATCATTGAGGGAAGAGCGGCCAGTACAGGGACCTTAGATGATCTTTTAATAGGTTCGGAGCGATTGAATGACGGGCGATTCTGGAATGGGAATGTTGCCGAATTCATGATGTTTGACCATGTTTTGACAGAAGCAGAATCTGAATTGATTTATGGGTACCTCTACAGCAAGTTCAATCCTGTGATGGATTTAGGAGCGGATATCGAAGTGAATGGATTTTGTCCTTTTCAATTGGGAGTCGCAGATGCCTTTGAGGACTACATGTGGAGCTCAGGTGAACAAGAGGCTGAAATCACAATCAGCAGTTCAGGCCAATATATTTTGACAGCACAAACTGTTTTTGGCTTCATAGTATCTGACACTGTGAATGTTAGCTACCCCGGTAATTTCATAGAGTCCTTTGCGCTTTGTTCAGGCTCTGACAGTCTCTGGGATACGGGATTGGACGAGGGGTCATTCACGTTTGATTGGAACAGTGCGAACTCTGGATCCACCATTTTGATTGATCAAGAAATGGAAATTAATCTTATCGTGAGTGATATGGGTGGGTGCAGCTATAGTCCTCCATCAATTCTAGTAGCAGAAGATACATATCCCTTGACGACCACTCTAGGACCTGATCAGGACTTATGCGTTGGAAACACGCTTGAACTCCTTGTGGGAGCTGAAGAAGCAGAAGAGATTCTTTGGAACGGAACGACAATAGGTGAAATGATCACTGTTGATTTCACGGGAGATTACACCATCCAAGCCACCAACTTCAATGGCTGCATAGCCTATGATACCATTTATGTTAACATACTTGGTGAAGCGCCCTTGGCCTTTTTCACCGTGGAGAACACTTGCTTCGGTCAAGAGACCATTCTTACGGATGCAAGCACAGCCATAGGCGCATCTGTCATTGTTGACACAAGTTGGGATTTAGGTGATTTGAATGCTGATAATGGACTTGAGATTTTTCACACATATGCTGTTGCCGATACCTTCGTAATAGAGCTGACAGTAACGACTGATGTTGGCTGTATTGGCAAGAAATCCCAAGAAATCATCATCACACCTTATCCAGAGGCTGCCTTGGATTATGAGGTGCCATGTGATGGGCAATTGACCACCTTTACTGATCAAAGTACGGTTAGTCAGGGAGAAGTAGTGATGTTTGATTGGCTTTTCGATAACCAAGCATTCGCTTCGGGTGAAATAGCTGGTTATATATTTCCTGATGTAGGCTCATATCCAGTACAACTCATAGTAACTACCGAAGGCGGGTGCCGAGATACAACTTGGCAGACAGTAACAGTAAACGGAAGCCCTATTTCAGCGTTTAATGCGGATTGGGTTTGCTTAGGTGAGCCCACACTTTTTCAAGCTACGCCAGACGTTTCAGCCTCTGGGCCTATTCAGAGTTATCTCTGGGATTTCGAAGGACAGAGCAGTATTTTCCAAAGTACCACCTATACGTGGCTCAATGCGGGACCGCATGAAGTGAGCCTCACGGTTACGTCAACATTAGGTTGTTCTGACGATACCTTAATGAATGTCATGGTAAGTCTGGATCCTATTGGAGCATTCTTAGATGATGCAAATTGTTTCGGTCAGGCCATACAATTCTCTGATGCATCGGTTACTTCATTCGAAGATCAGATTGTCCATTGGGATTGGTTCTTCGGCTCTGAAGGGTCTTCAATTCAAGCCTCTCCAACGTTTCAGTTCACAGCTCCAGGCACCTATAACGTTGCGTTGAATGTAGTGAGCGCAGCAGGTTGTGAAGATCAAGTAGATCGTCTAGTGACCATACATCCCCTGCCACAGGCTGAATTCTCCGTTTTCCCAGAGATAGGAGAGCCGCCTTTTACTCCTGAAATCACTAATTTGAGTAACGGGGCCAATGCCTACCTCTGGATGTTCGATTTTGGTCAAGAATCCGAGGATTTTGAACCGAATCATATATTTACTGATAGTGGATTGGTGTTCATAGATCTTCAAGTCACCAATCAATATGGCTGCACTGATGAAGCCACAGGAAGTATCCTATTAACAGAACTTCTCACAGACCTGGTACTTCTTGACTTAGATTACTCAGAGAATGCTGACTTCATCAATCCCATACTGACAGTGAGCAATCTGAGTAATTATCGCGTTGATTCCTTCACTATTCATGCTGAAATCACGAATGGCACTGTGCTTCAAGAATTCTATGCATTGCCATTAGAACCTGGAGCAACAAGGTTGATTCAGATGAGCAGTTCTCTGTTCTATCGTAAAGGAGCAGATCTACCCTATATATGTGTAAACCTGAGTCCGGAACCAGGTCGTGCTGACGTAGACATGAGCAATAATGATCTATGCAAGACCATTGGAACAGGAACTTCAGATATTTTCTGGTTGGATCCCGTGCCTAATCCTGTGCAAACACAAATGACCGTTGGAATAGCTAATGCAACCAAGGGCCCGCTTTTGGCGAGTGTATATGATGCCATTGGAAGGCAAGTGATGGAATTTGAATTTTCAGCAGGGTTGAGCTTGGTAGAGCGGTATACCATAAACGTATCTGGCATTGAACCAGGAAGATACGTGTTGAGGTTGGTCAAAGGAATCCATGAAAAAGTGTATCAATTCCAGGTCTTGAAGGATTGATGCACATCATTTTCGCTTCACATAATGAGCATAAAGTAGAGGAGATCCAGAAGAGATTATCCTCATTTCATGAATTGAGCTCACTCAGAGCTATGGGCTGGGAACAAGAGATTCCTGAGAACGGAATAACCTTAAGAGAGAATGCCTTAATCAAGGCGCGAACGGTATATGAGGAATTAGGTAAACCCGTATTGGCTGATGATACAGGGTTAGAAGTAGACGCATTGGAAGGAGCTCCTGGGGTTTATTCTGCTCGTTACGCGGGCCTGGAGCGAAATTCTGAAGCCAATATGGAAAAGCTTCTAACTGAAATGAAGTGGATAGACAACCGCAGTGCTAGATTCAGAACCTGTCTAGCACTTATCATTTCAGGTGAGGCCTACATCTTTGAAGGCATCGTAGAAGGTAAAATAAGCCATCAAAGACAGGGGACAGGAGGATTCGGCTATGACCCTATCTTCATTCCTCGAGGAGAAGAGCGAAGCTTTGCTGAAATGAGCCTTGGGGAGAAGAATAAAATCAGCCACAGAGCTAGAGCCATGGGAAAATTGATGGATTTTTTGGCTAAATTGACATAGAATTCAAGATAACGGCTTTGAAATCAATGTGGTTTCCGTAGCTTTGCACTCCTTTTTTAAAAACAAATAAATCTCAATATCATGAATAACCGATATGAGACTGTCTTCATATTAACTCCCGTTTTGTCTGACCAACAGGCAAAGGAGACAGTCAAGAGCTACAAGAGTATGCTCAAATCGGCAGATTCGAAAGTCCACCATGAAGAGGATTGGGGACTTCGAAAGCTAGCCTACCCTATACAAAAGAAATCTACTGGTTTTTATTACCTGTTAGAACACGAGACTGATCCAGCTTTCATAGACAAGCTCGAAGTCGCCCTTAAAAGAGATGAGAAGGTCATCCGCTTCCTTACTGTGAAGATGGACAAGCACCACATCGCTTTTGCTGAAGGCAACAGAGAAAGAAGAAAGAAGGACAAGAAAGAATCATCTGATAAAGCATAAGGTCATGGCAGATAAGAAAGACGACATCAGGTATTTGACCCCTATCGACATTGAAACGAAGAAAACCAAATACTGCCGTTTCAGAAAGAATAACATCAAGTACATCGATTATAAGGACCCAGATTATCTTCTGCTCCTAGTGAACGAACAAGGGAAGATTCTTCCAAGAAGGCTTACGGGTACTTCTTTGAAGTATCAGCGTAAAGTGTCACAGGCCATTAAGAGGTCTCGTCACATTGCCCTTCTTCCATACTTGACAGACCAATTAAAATAACCGTTAATCCACATCTATCATGGAAGTAATATTGAAACAAGAAGTGGAGTTCGTGGGTTCAGCTCATGAACTTGTATCGGTTAAGCCAGGATACGCTAGAAATTTCTTGATCCCAAGAGGTCTTGCAATTTTGGCTACTGAGTCTGCTAAGAAGGTACACGCTGAGAACACTAGACAACGTGCTCACAAAGAATTGAAGTTGAGAGAAAATGCTGAAGCATTAGTAGCGAAACTTGGAAAAATCACGTTGACCATCGGAGCTAAAGCTGGTGAGAATGGACGTATTTTCGGTTCTGTGAATACAGTTCAGATTTCTGAAGCCCTTGCAAAAGAAGGTTTTGAAGTAGAGCGTAAGCAGATTACGCTTGCCGCTGATCACGTGAAGGAACTTGGTAGCTATGTTGCCAAAGTGAAACTTCATAAAGACGTAATCACTGAGGTGAAATTCGAAGTAGTAGCTGAGTAAGCTGTTCTCTAAAGAAAGAATCAAAACCCTTGCATCTCAGGATGTGAGGGTTTTTTTATGCCCCAGATTAGAATTGGAAGCTTGCTATCACTCGTGCCTTAATGCTTCGATAGGATCAAGTCTTGAAGCTTTAATGGCCGGATAGATACCGGCCACCACACTCACGATGAAGCAGATGATGACGGCAGTCATAATCCAGAACCATGGTGTGCTGTAACTTGCTTCTACCATCATAGCTATACCATAGCCAGCAGATATTCCTAGAATGGTGCCTATGATTCCCCCAAACTGACCTATCAGGATGGCTTCCACTAAAAATTGCATGCGGATGTCCCTGCTGCTGGCGCCAATAGATTTTCTAAGTCCTATTTCCATGGTGCGCTCTGTGACAGAAACTAGCATGATATTCATAAGGCCAATAGCTGCACCTAAGAGCGTTATTATAGCGATAATAGTAGCGGCAATGGTTATGAAACCAAGGCTTTCGATGAGGTTGTTGGCGGTGCTGTCGCTCTTACGTACTTCAAAGGATTCTTCAGCACCTATAAGGTCTCCACGTACCACTCGCATGGCGCCTATTGCTTCGTCCACGGCTGTTTCAAGAAGCTCTGGTCGCTCTGTTGAGACAGTTACAAGGTAAGGGGTATTCTGGGTGGCCATGTTAAGCTTCACATTACGCACTGGGATAATCACTTGATTGTCATTACTGAACCCAAGAGAGGAACCCTTACTAGCTAAAACCCCAACTATTTTATATCGGGCTCCGCCTAGGAACACATCCTTTTCCAATGCTTCTTGCGGGCTTAGTTCTAATTTCTGGATTACATCAGCACCTAGGATAACGCTGTTTTGCCCGTCATCTGTTTCATTTCTTGAGAAATTACGGCCGCTTTCTAGCTCATATCCTGAGACAGATAAGTAGTGCTCATCACCACCTATCACCCTCACATTTGGATTGGTCTTGAGAGATTTAAACTTCACGGTGGCAGCGAAACCAGCATTGGCTGAGATGGATACCAAGGCATCATGCGGATAGATATCCTTGAATTGTGTTGCCTCTTGGAAACTAATCTGAGGATAGACCTTGCCTTTCTCACCGTCTTGATGTCTGTTAAAATTGTCTTGAGCTCTTAGGCTGAAGCTATTCACCCCCATCCGAGCAAAGTCACTGTTAATCTTCGCTTTCAACGCGTCTATAGTAGTAAGGATCCCCACCAAAGCCATAATTCCAGTGGCTATAATGAGCACTGTCAAGATAGTGCGAAGCCATTGACTACTAATCGCGCGCAGGGCGCTTCTGAAATTCTCTGAATTGAACATAGACTCTCTTCTCCTTATTCTGGTGGTCAGCCTAACACTGTATTCATGAGTATTGAACTGATAAATCTCGAATGTAAAGATCTTATTCTATTTGGCTTTTTTAAAAGAAAGATACTCTGCGGTCAGCTTAGTTTGGAGAAGGTCACGGGGGATTACAAAAGGAAATTAGAGGTCATATGATTAAACACTGAGCCCTTTCGTAATTCATAGACATCATTGAGAATGGCTGAATGTATTTATAGATATTTGGACAATGCCTTTTCTGGAAGAGACTATTTTAGGCATGACATTTGACTTAAGTGCAACGCAATCACGATATTCGGAACATGAACAGAATCCCACTACTACTTTCTATTATCCTTTTCATCTTCAGCAGCCTGCTAGTATCAGCACAAGAAGACGATGGGAACCTTATTAAAAATGGCAGCTTCGAGCAGACTACGTCCCTTAAATACAAGAAACTCGGACAATTCTCCTTGGTTTCTGATTGGACTACAGCTTCTGAAGAAAAGGCCGACCTCTTCTCGAAGCTCTCAGAGTATCCTGAAATAGGCGCTCCTGACAATGCTCTTGGGCGTTCGAATCCTAAAGAAGGAGACAACTATGTAGGACTACTTCTTCATAATGTAGCTTCTAAAGATGGCCGCATGTACATCACTTCAGAGCTGAATACAATGCTCAAGAAAGGTCAAAAGTATTGCCTGAGCTATAGCATCTCACTTGCTGATGCGAGCAAATTTGCTACAAACAACCTAGGATTTTCTTTTTCTAAAAAAGCTGAATTCGAGGCAAAAGGTGTTCTCATAAGGAACAACGCTATCTACCCAACACGAAATAAAGTGCAAGCCAATAGAGAAAGTTGGGAAGATTTATGTCTTGTATTCACTGCAGGTGGAACAGAGAAATTCATCACCATTGGAAATTTCGCTCAATCATCTGTTACGGTGACTGAAAAAATGGAAGCTTCCTCCACTTCTAAAATAGAGCAACAACAAATAGGCTATTACTATCTAGACGCGCTCTTTTTAAAACCTGTGGCTAGAGACAGTGAGTGCATCTGCGAAAAGGATGACGAGCCTGAAGGGCCGCGCATCATCTTCAGTAAATCGGCTGCGCTTCAAGCAAGTGCTTCACCTCAAGTGATTGTAAATGCAAGCACTGTTTATTTCTATTCCAACGAAGCTGATCTTGCTGAGGCCACTAAGAAGGATTTGGATGCACTAACTGTGCTTCTTCAAGCTAAAAAGGACTTGAAGCTTAGCATCTCTGGGCATATGGATTCCTTCGAAGCGAACAAAGGAAAAGAGTTTGATACATTCAAGGATCTATCTAAGATGAGGGCTGAGAAAGTACGAGACTACTTGGTTGAAAAAGGAATCTCATCAAGCAGACTGACCGTGGAGAGTTTCAAAGCTAGTCAACCAGTGACCGAAATGAAAACACCACTCTCTTTAGCTAAGAATAGGAGGGTGCAATTCTCCCTACGATAAATCGTTAGATAAGCCTGTGGAAATAGGCCTTTGGAATAGTGACTTTACAAGGACTCTGACCATTATAGTCCTTGCATTTGCCTCCATCACGGGGCAGGCTCAGAATCTAGTGCCGAATCCCAGCTTTGAGAATCACAGTTACTGCCCTACTGATTTTAATCAAGGGAATCTGGATATAGTCAAGGACTGGACGCAGGCATCCAAAGGCACATCAGATTATTTTCATGCCTGCTCTAGAATTGTAGGTGTGCCTGAGAATTCATTTGGAACCCAGGAAGCAAAGGACGGGGAAGCCTATCTGGGAATGATCACCTTCGCACCAGCTAAGAAGAATTACAGAGAATACATGCAGACTAAGTTGACAAAGGTGTTAGAACCGGATCAGCTGTATTGTGTCAGTTTTTATATCTCTTTGGCTGACCAGTCTAAGTTCGTTACTGATGGATTAGGCGCATATTTTTCCAATAATAAGGTAAGGTCTGATTCGTATAAGTTCATTCCTGTGAAAGCACAGGTAAAGAATCCTGACCATCACGTATTGGATAATTCCCAGGCTTGGTTCCTTCTCTCTGACGTATATCTGGCTAAAGGCGGAGAACGCTATTTGACACTAGGGAACTTTGAGCCTGATAATAAGATTGATGTAAAGAAGCGCAATATGCGTGCGGAGGATTTAAAGACACCATGGGAATACGCTTATTACTACGTAGATCAGCTTAATGTGTCAGCGGTAGATTCTAGAGCCGATTGCGCCTGTTCCATTCCGCTCATACAAGCGGACATGAAGGACTCTACCCGATGGAAGTTGCCGCCAGATAAACAGATTAGCTTTGATAATGTGCTTTTTCGCTTTGATGAAGATGTATTAGACCCTAAAGGGCAACAACAGCTCAATGAAGTAGCAGCATGGATGAGAAATAATGACTTCTTGTTTCTTGAAGTAATGGGCCATACAGACATTATTGGAGTTGAAGGATATAACGATGAGCTTTCCGAGCGCAGAGCTGAGCGCGTCATTTCTTATTTGCAAGATTTAGGTGTTGATCAAGCTAGACTAAGTATCCAGTATTATGGAAGCACACGACCTGTGGCTAGTAATGAGAATTCTGAAGGCCGCACCCAGAATAGGAGGGTGGATTTCTTGATCCTAGAGCGTAGCTACGAGGACTATGAAACGGAATAGGAGACTAAGGCCTTTTTTATACCTTGGACCCCATGCTGAAAAAAGGAGATAAGGGCACCATTAGGGCATGGGCCATGTATGATTGGGCGAACTCAGCATATTCCTTGACCATTACGTCAGCCATTTTTCCGGGCTTTTTCGAAGCCGTCACTACAGAGAAAGATACTTCAGGAAAAATAATCCGAGATTTCGTTCAGGAGGACTATGGATTGACCAATACCTCACTTTACAGCTACGCCATCGCAGCAGGATTCCTCTTGGTAGCCATTATTTCACCTTTACTTTCAGGAATCGCAGATGTGGCGGATAGCCGTAAGCGATTCATGCAGTTCTTCTGCTACGTTGGCGCCATTTCATGTGCAGGATTATACTTCTTTGACTACGACCAACTCTGGTCAGGAATGCTCTTTACATCTCTGGCTTGCGTTGGATTCAGTGGGTCCATCATCTTCTATAATTCATATTTGCCGGCCATTGCTGAGCCTGAAGATCAGGATAGAGTGAGTGCCTTGGGATTCTCGTTGGGATATATAGGATCTGTCCTACTCTTGCTCTGGAACCTGAGTATGATCGTTGCGCCTGAACTTTATTTTGATGTAGACGGTAAGGCTGCTTTACTTATGGCTGGCGACTCTTCTTTGACTTTGGAGTCAGCTCTGGATACGGCTAAATCATCATTCAATGGAACAGCTTGTCAGATATCATTTCTCTCCGTAGGAATATGGTGGGCGCTCTTTTCTCAGATAACCTTTGCCAAATTGCCTAACAAGATTTATGGAGCCAAAGTGACTAAGGATGTAGTCTTATCTGGATATAGGGAGATTCGAAAGGTATATCAGGAGTTGAAGAAGACTGATCGCTTGAAGAAATACCTCATTGCCTTCTTCTTTTTCAATACAGGCGTGCAAACGGTCATGTATATGGCAGCTAATTTTGCCGCCAAGGAAATTAAGAGTGTCGGGCCTAATGGTGAGGATGTAGCTTTTCAAATGGAGAACCTCATATTGACCATTTTGATCATTCAGCTAGTAGGAATAGTAGGAGCCTACCTTTTCTCTTGGCTATCTAAGAAGCTTGGGAATTTACGGGCGCTTATGCTGGCTGTAGTGGCATGGATTCTACTTTGTATTGGGGCCTATTTCGTAGTCTATGAATTTACTTTCTATGCCCTTGCTGCAGGAGTTGGAATGGTCATGGGAGGGGTGCAATCCCTCTCCAGAAGCACGTATTCTAAATTCCTTCCTGACACGAAGGATGAAGCAAGCTATTTCAGCTTTTTCAATGTCTGTTACTACATAGGAACTGTGGTAGGAACCTTCGGATTCGGATATGTATTGGATGTCACGGGCAACATTCGGATGTCCATTCTCCTTGTATCGGTCTTCTTCGTTATAGGATTTTGGATGTTGCTTAATGTGCCTAAGGAAGAGCGAGTGTTAGAAAGAACCTGAGAGGAAAGGAGCACAACCTAATCTGCATATAACTTTGTACCCTAAATTAGATTCATGGAACAACAATTCGACCTTGCCATCATTGGAGGAGGCATAGTAGGAGCAGCTACATTTTATAAATTACAAGAGCGATTTCCAACATTGGATTTAGTCCTTTTGGAAAAAGAAGATCGCCTAGCAGCGCATCAGACAGGTCATAACTCTGGAGTGATTCACTCAGGTTTATACTACAAGCCAGGGTCTTTGAAAGCCAAGAACTGTGTAGAAGGAAGAGATCAATTAGTAGCCTTTTGCAAAGAGTTTGGAGTAGACCATGATGTATGCGGAAAAGTAGTGGTCGCAACTGACAAGAGGGAGATTCCGTTCATGGATAAGATCTTCAACACTGGGCTAGAAAATAAGATCCAAGGCATACAAAAACTTACGGGAAATCAGGTTAAAGAAATAGAGCCATACGTAGAGAGCATTGGAGGGATATGGGTTCCTCCCACTGGTATTGTAGATTTCGTGGGGATGACCAATAAAATGGTCGAATTGGCTTTGGCAAAGAATCCTAAGTCTAGGCTTAAGCTCAATGAAGAAGCGAGGGATTTCAAGAAAGAAGAGGACAGCACAGTCATTACCACGAACAAGAATAGCTATCGTGTAAAGCATGTAATCTTCTGCGGAGGACTGCAAGCTGATAGATTAGCCAAGAAAGATCAAGTATATATTAAAGAGCGCGTAGTAGGTTTCAGAGGAGATTATTACGAATTGACCGATGAGGCAAAACACAAAGTCAAGAATCTAATCTATCCCGTTCCTGATCCAGCCTTCCCTTTCCTAGGTGTTCACTTCACTCGCATGTGTGATGGAGAAATAGAATGCGGGCCTAATGCAGTCTTCAGTTTCAAGAGAGAAGGCTATGGCAAGACTGACTTCGATTTGAAGGACACTATAGATGCTTTGACATATGCAGGAACATGGAAGCTGTTCTTGAACAACGTTTCCTTCGGGATAAATGAATACAGAAGAGCCTTTTCTAAGAAGCTCTTCTTGAAGACCCTGCAGCGTATTATTCCTAGCCTCACCATGGAAGATATCAAACCAGGAAGGGCAGGAGTGAGAGCGATGTTACTTAGTCAGAACGGAGATACAAGAGATGACTTCAGAATAGAGAAAGCGGGGAACAGCATACATGTCTTAAATGCTCCTTCGCCTGCTGCAACAGCCTCATTGGCAATAGGAGGTCAGGTGGCCGATATGGCCAAAGAACACTTCGGGCTATAAAAAAAGGAAGAGGAAATCAGATTAAGTGGTAATCTTGAATTCGTTCAGGATCATTTCCCAATCCCATACCAAAGGCTCAAGAATGCTGTTCATCTCCTTCAAGAAAAGGGGATTCGGAGCGCTCATATTGCGGAAGTAATCCTGCTGATATTTATTGAGGCCATAGGCATGGAAGATATACTTGGCCAAGCCGTAGTACACGTTCTTTGAAGGCCTGTTCAGACGTTTCATTTGATCCTTACAATCTTTGACCATAAGGCTCACCGTTCTGAAATCAGAAGAGGTGGCTGTGGCAAATTCATGAAGAAGTTCTTGAGCCATGCGCTTATCAGGGCCACTGTCAAGGAAACTAGAGACACGAGAAATATTCAGGGTCATGATAGCAAGAATGAAAGGACTATCATGCCCGTCAGAGATTATTGGCTCCTTTTCGAAATGAGGACAGGTTCTAATGTGGGATAGAATTTCTTTGAAAGAAGCCTCGGAGGCCTGCATAGTGCCAGATGTAAGAGCCCTCGCTAGTGCCGCTTCTGTGATTTTTTTTCGTCCGATGAGAGTGCTTAGCATAGATATGGGTGCATGGTTTAAGCAAAAGTATTGCTGCAAGCCACGTGTGTGAGGTAAGGTGATCATCCTTGTCCACATACTTATCCACGTGTAGTGAACCAATAATCAGCGAATTAGATTTTTAGACTGAATTAAAAAGGCCTGCTAGGAAGATGGTTGTTTTGATTTATGATTTATAGAGCGTACCTTTAGTCTGAGTAAAACGTTCTTTAAGATACTTCCGCATAGAAAGACAGTTTGGCGAGCTAACATTTTACCGACCGGGAAGGTTCTCAGCTATATCAGGGCGGGCCTCAGTCTTAGGGCTTCATTTCTTTTGGGAAATGGACAGGGGATTACCGAAGATAGATGGACATCCCGTTCATTACAGAACTGAGTTTGTTTTAACTCAGCTTTCTATGCGGATTTTTTTACTCCTCCTCCGCGTTTTCACGCAACACAAATCATGTACAGGTATTGGCAATTAAGGAATCAAGAATCCTCCTTCATGATTTTCATGCGCGTTGCCATGCGTTTTAGATAGCCTTTGAAAAAAAGAAACTGACCTGTCAATAGGCTAATCACTATGACTGAGATAGGCCAAAGCAAGGTCACCACCACGATATAGAGAATCGTCCAAAGGATACCAGATTCAACATCTAGCAAGGTCATCACTTTCTTTGCGAGATACCCAGCTGTACTTCCTCCTATTGCAAAAGTCAACAAGATTAAGAACAGCCGTATTGGGCTCACTTTCCACTTTTTACGTAATCCTTCGAACATATTCGTTTCTATGGGCCGAAGGTCGCATTCTACAGTGAAAAGGAGGCTCGCTTTTTCAAGGTATTCTCAAAAGCCTAATTCTTTATCTTTGCGGCCTTGGAAAAAATTCAAGACATACAGGCTAAGAAGCGTATTTCCTTTCTGAAACAGGGTCATCTTCCTGTGATGGAAAAGTTCTATACCCTTCAAGGAGAAGGCTATCATACTGGAGAAGCCGCGTATTTCATACGTCTTGCGGGATGTGATGTAGGCTGTGTGTGGTGTGATGTCAAGGAAAGTTGGCAAGCCGCAGGGCATCCTCAGGAGCCTATTACAGGACTTGTAGCATCAGCGATGGAGGTGAACTCGCCTATCACAGTGATTACAGGTGGTGAGCCCGCCATGTATGATTTGACCGAACTCACCCAAGAATTGCAGGCCAAAGGTAAGCGCACTCACATTGAGACCTCAGGAGTACATCCTTTAACAGGGAATTGGCATTGGGTTTGCTTATCACCTAAGAAATTCAGGGCACCCGCTCAAGGAATACATGAAAGGGCCGATGAATTAAAAGTAGTCATCTACCATAAAAGCGACTTTGCTTTTGCTGAAGAACATGCAGCCAAAGTAGGAGGGGCATGTAAACTCTTCCTGCAGCCAGAATGGGGCAGAGTGAATCAGATGCTGCCATTGATCATCGATTATGTGAAAGAACATCCGCAATGGCGTATCTCTCTTCAGACCCATAAATACATGAATATCCCTTAGTTTGGGGCCATCACAGCCTATGAGGAATACTATTTATTTCATCTTATTCCTAGCCATCAGCTTGAACACAGCTGCACAGGAATATACAACCGATAACAGGAAAGCGATCAAGTACTATGAAGGTGCCATCGCTGAATTCAATGCGCGTGATTTCGAAGGCGCATTGAGCGACTTGGTGAAAGCGGGTGAATGTGATCCTAAATTCATTGAATCTTATCTCCTCAAATTCGAGACGCTCGTTGAATTAAGAAGACTTGATGAGGCTGAACAAAGTATTGCTAAAGCCCTAAGCATTGACCCTGATTTCTATCCTAATGGGCATTTCTTTTATGGAGAGCTTAAGATGAGGAAAGGTGAATATGACATCACGAAAGTGGCCATGGAAAAATTCCTGAGCTACGATCGCACGAATCCGGCCATACAGGAAAAGGCCATGCAGTATTTGGTCAATTGTGAATTTGCGATAGAGGCCATGAAGCATCCCGTTCCCTTTGATCCTCAGAATATGGGGCCCAACATCAACTCAGAAAATCCTGAATATTTCCCTTCGCTCACTACGGATGACCGCACTATTCTCTATACCCGAAGATTGCCAGCCGCCAATAAAAATGGAGCGCAGGAAGATTTCTTTATTTCTACCAAAGAAGAAGATTGGATGACGGCCATGCCGTTGTATGGCGTCAATACGGAGTTCAACGAAGGAGCTCCAAGCATTGCACCTGATGGAAAGATGATGTTCTTCACAGCTTGCCAAGATGAGACGGGATCATATGGAGATACGCGCAATGGCTTCGGGTCATGTGATCTTTTTTATTCCTACAAGCAAGGAAATACCTGGTCAACACCAGAGAATTTAGGCCCATCTATTAATACAAAACATTGGGAGACTCAACCTTCCTTTTCCTCTGACGGAAAGACCCTCTATTTCATACGCGGATACAAGAATGGCCATGCCGTTGAGAAAGAAGACATCTGGATGAGTAATTTAGAAGAGTCAGGAGCATGGTCTAAGGCCGTGCGACTTCCCGAAACAGTGAATTCGCCAGGCAGAGAAAGTGCAGTGCTCATTCACCCTGACGGAAACACCTTGTATTTTTCTTCCAATGGCCACCCAGGAATGGGCGGTGAGGATATTTTTATTTCTAGAAGAGGGGAGAATGGAGGATGGACTCGGCCGGTTAATCTGGGCTATCCCATCAATACCTTTAAAGAAGAAAACAGCATCACGGTGACGGCTCAAGGAGATGTAGCGCTGTTCGCCTCAGATAGAGAAGGCGGATATGGAGATCTGGATCTATACAGTTTTGAGCTTCCGCTTGAGTTTCGCGCACAACCTGTGAGCTATATGGAAGGAAAAGTGGTGGACGCTTCCAATGAAAAACCGCTCTCTGCCCAATTTCAACTTATGGATCCTGTCACAGGAAATGTGATGGTAGAATCCTTCTCTGACCCTGTAGATGGAACCTTCTTGGTCTCCTTGCCTACGGGAAGAGATTATGCATTGGTGGTGAAGCAGAAAGGATATTTGTTCTATTCAGAGCACTTTAATCTGCCTAAAGGAAGCAAGGCAGAGCCGTACAAAAAACTCATTCGACTTTCACCTATTCAGGTAGGAGAAAGTGTAGTGCTTCGCAATGTATTCTTCGATACGGATAGTGATGTATTGAGCAAAGCCTCCAAAGCTGAACTTTCAGAGCTGGTGAGTTTCTTGAACAAGAATTACAAACTCAAAATAGAGTTAGGTGGTCATACGGATAACGTGGGAGCAGCATCACATAATCAGCAACTCAGCACCCGCAGAGCTGATGCTGTAAAGAAGTATTTAGTGGACCAAGGAATTCCGGCAGAGCGACTCAGTGCTAAAGGATATGCGGCTACAGAGCCCATTGCTGACAATGGATCAGAAGAAGGCCGTGCGCAGAACCGTAGAACCGAGTTCAGCGTTACCTCCATAGACTAAGAAGATCTTCGGGAAGAGAATTAGAGATTCTCTATGACCATAGCGCTAGCACCACCGCCACCGTTACAGATTCCGGCAGCGCCATAGCGACCACCATTCTGCTTAAGGACATTGATTAGCGTCACTATGATTCTTGAACCACTGTTTCCTAGAGGATGACCTAGCGCAACAGCACCACCATTCACATCAACCTTAGCAGGGTCAAGGCCTAGCATTTTTGTATTGACAAGACCTACTACAGCGAAGGCTTCATTGAGCTCCCAGAAATCTATGTCTTTCACTTCGAGACCTGCTCTTTTCAATGCAACAGGAACAGCCTTAGAAGGAGCTGTAGTGAACCATTCTGGTTCATGAGCAGCTTCTCCGCTAGACACTAAACGTGCAATAGGCTTCAAGCCCAGCTCTTCCATTTTCTCCTTGCTCATAAGCAAGAGCGCGCTAGCTCCATCATTCAAGGTAGAAGCATTAGCAGCAGTTACCGTTCCGTCAGGAGTGAAAACAGCTCTTAGGGTAGGCACTTTATCAGCGCGTAAAGTCTTGTATTCCTCATCTTCAGAGACGATGATGGCATCACCTCTACGTTGTGGAACCTCCACAGGAACTACTTCGTCCTTGAATTTTCCTGCTTTCCAGGCAGCATCAGCTCTGCGATACGATTCCAGCGCAAAGGCATCTTGATCTTCACGGCTTATCTTATGTTCTGACGCACACTTATCAGCGCATACGCCCATGTGAACCTTGTTATATACATCAGTGAGGCCGTCTTTGACCATGCCATCTTCCATAGTGATGTTGCCCAATTTCACGCCATCGCGACCATTTAAGTAATGAGGAACCATACTCATGTTCTCCATTCCGCCAGCGATAACGATGTCATTATCACCACAACGAATGCTCTGAGCAGCAAGTCCGAGCGCTTTCATTCCAGAAGCACATACTTTATTGATGGTAGTGCACGGAACAGTGTTTGGGAGACCAGCGAGGATCGCAGCCTGACGGGCAGGAGCTTGGCCCATTCCAGCACTCATCACATTGCCCATAAAAACCTCTTGAACCTTCTCGGCTGAGACGCCCGCTTTCTCCAGCGCACCTTTGATGGCGGCAGCGCCAAGCTTAGGGGCAGGAACAGTGCTGAGGCTTCCCATAAAGCTTCCAATAGGGGTTCTAACGGCCGAGATGATATAGACTTCGCGCATGATGTGTATAGATTATTGAGGCTGCAAAATTAGTATATTAGAAGGGCTATGGAAGAGAGAAGGACGCTGGAGTTCTCATTTGGGTATGTGTTTCCGCCTAATATGCGCTACTTGGGATATGCGCTAGTGGTATTTTCAGGCCTTGCTTTGATCTTCATGGAATGGTGGGCGATACTTCCGCTTGTCATTGGAATATCGCTCTGCACACGCAGCAGCGGAACAGAATATTGCAAGGATTCCAGGGAGTACAGAGAATTCACAAAGTCCTTTTTTAGAACGTCAGGTAAATGGTTGAAGGTGGAGAGCTATACAGATATAGCGGTGTTGATGGGAGAAGAAGGCTTCACGGCATACAGCTAGCCCAAAGATAATCCATTAACGCTATGGAGGACCGGATAAAGGCAATATATATCGGCCCTGATGTGGATGATCTGGTGGACAGACTTCATTGGAGTGAGAATAATTTCAAGGAAGAGAATCATGGTGAGATCAGCAGGAAAACCTTACTGAGGAATGCAATAACGGTCGAGGCATTCCTAAAGCATGAGACCAGACGAATGCTAGGAGACAGCTATGCACTTAGAATCAGAGGGAGTCTTCACAAATACTTCACTAATGGAGATCGAAACCATGACCGATTCAGTATCGCTGATATACCTACAGCAATTGAAGACCTATGCGCTGAACTTGGCATTGATGCTGAACACTTGCATATTGAGAACAATGAGATAGGGGTGAATCTCTTCCATCATGAAATGGACATTCTCGACAATGTTATTTCATACAAAGGCCAGATGTTCAACTCTGAATACAACGGAGGAATGAGAACTACTAAGAGTGGGAATAACTATCTGAAGTTCTTCGGCAAAGGCAGTCTCTGTGGTCTGCCATATGAGAGGCTGAGACTTGAATTGAAGCAGATGAGGAACGCTGAACTCAGGAGGCACGGCATCAGTACATTGGAGGATTTGAAGGACAAGGATAAACTTGATTCACTTGCCTTCGACCTGATAGAAATGTGGAGTCATGTGATACTGGATGAACCGTCTATCAGGATGGACGAATCCTAGGAACGTATTGAAGAAACGAATACAGAGAAGACAGTTTGACCTATTCCCTGAGATCATCCAACTGAGTCCAGAACAGAGGTCATATCTGAGATGATTGATTCTTGAATATAAATACCTTGTGTCCCTAAATATAATCCAATGCAGAACTTCAAATACCCTTTCTTCATTCTATTGTTGACAGGCTTCATAGGATGTGGAAACCCTTCAATAGTGATTGATGCGGATTCAGATGAGTACAAGAATATCACGGTAATTGGGGTGGAAGGGACTGAGGATTACAGAATTGAGTTCAAGAAAATGCCATTTAGTGGAGTAATAACCGACCATTATGAAGACCAAAGGCTAAAGAGTCGTGCGGAACACAAAGACGGAAAGTTGGATGGTGTAACAGAGTCGTATTATGAAAACGGTCAGTTAGAAGAGAGAACTGAATACAAAGACGGAAAGGAGGATGGTGTTCATGAGAGTTATTATGAGAACGGTCAGCTAAACTGGAGAAATGAATACAAAGACGGAAACTTGGATGGTGTATCAGAGGCGTATCATGAAAACGGTCAGTTGGAGCGTAGAGGTGTATTCAAAGACGGAGAGTTGGATGGTGTAACAGATTCGTATCATGAAAACGGTCAGTTGGAGTATAGAACTGCATTCAAAGACGGGGAGTTGAATGGTGTTCTTGAGGCGTATTATGATAACGGTCAGTTAGAAGAGAGAACTGAATACAAAGACGGAAAGGAGGATGGTGTATCTGAGAAATATCATGAGAGTGGTCAG
>CALFHF010000230.1 GCA_937875855.1 uncultured Flavobacteriales bacterium | reverse complement strand
GGTTATTCCTTTTACCCGAAAAGACAGTTGATTCTTAATCAGCGCTACTCTTTTGGGGAAATGGAAGATGATTTACGGATTACAGTGAATCATGAGACAGGCACTGCACATGTGATAAATGGAAGAATCTCTCCTTTTAAATTCGGAATTTATCTCTCTGCTTATTTCACGTGCCTCAGTGAAGCAAAGTACACCTTAGACGCTGTTCGTATTTCATATGACAGCGAAGTAGGTGAAAACATCTATACTGATTCCTTGTCAGCTTATTGGAATTTCAAAGATCTTAAGACTATGGGCATGGGCGCAGGATTTAACCACGCCTTTGATTCAGGAATCTCATTCAATCTAGGGACCGACATTCCAATTACCTTTGTCAAAACAGTGGATGAGAATGTGACGTTCTTCCCTCAAGATGACGAGTTCGCAGCATCTGATGCTCAACATGAGGGATGTGATAGAGAGCAATCAGTTTTATGCACCTGTTCAAATGTATTTCAGCATTGGCAAGAACTTCTAACGTCAATATCACAGAGTCACCAAGGAATACGCTAGTTTAGTGCCATTATAAAATAGAACCAGGTCTTTCAAGGGCCCTAGATTCAAGACTGCATGCCTTTTTATCAGAAAATGGGGAACATTCCCCCGAAACGTCATACCATTCACAAGAGTCCTGAGGACAAGTTCTATTATGAACAGCTCTTCGGGACCATAGGCTTTGATGGAATGTCATCCCTGCTTTATCATGTGCACCGACCTACAATGGTTAAGGCTATCGTAAAGTCTTATTCGGTCGCTCCTGAGATTGCTGTTGATAAGAACATGAAGGCCTTAAGTCTGAAGGGGTTCTCTGTGAAACCTGTAGATGATTACCTGGAAAGTCGCAAGACTATCTTGGTGAATAGTGATGTGGCTATAGTGCTGGCCTCACCTAAAAAATCACTACGTGATTATTTTTATAAGAATACAGATTGTGATGAAGTAATCTTCGTCCATAAGGGCACTGGAAAACTCAGAACTCATCTTGGAAATATCCCTTTCGAATATGGGGATTACCTTGTTATTCCTCGAGGAATGATTTATCAGATAGATTTCGATACAGAGGAGAATAGACTGTTCATTGTAGAATCAAAGCACCCTATTTATACTCCTAAGCGATATAGAAATTGGTTCGGTCAATTGCTTGAGCATTCTCCGTTCTGTGAGCGGGATCTTCATGGACCCTCGGAGTTAGAAACGCATGACGAGTTGGGAGATTTCGAGATGCGAGTGAAGAAGCAGGATATGATTCATGTGTATACTTATGCATCACACCCTTTTGATGTCGTGGGATGGGATGGATATAATTTCCCTTACAAGTTTTCTATTCACGATTTTGAGCCCATCACAGGAAGAGTGCATCAGCCACCACCGGTTCATCAGACCTTCGAGACAAGTGCTTTTGTGATTTGTTCCTTCTGCCCTAGACTATATGACTATCATCCTAGATCCATTCCTGCACCCTATAATCACAGCAACATTGATTCAGACGAAGTTCTCTATTACGTAGATGGAGATTTCATGAGCCGAAATCACATAGAAAAAGGAATGATCACCTTACATCCTGCTGGGATACCTCATGGACCGCATCCTGGGGCCATGGAGCGAAGTATTGGACAGAAGGAAACACAGGAGTTGGCAGTGATGGTTGATACCTTCAAGCCTCTCATGTTGACCAAAGAAGCCCTGGAGATAGAAGCCCCCGGGTATCATACAAGTTGGTTAGATCATTCTTGATCCGTTTAACTTGAAACCAAGAACTCATGCAGTTAGATCTTGATCTTTCAGCAAGCAACGGCATCAGCATGTCCGTATCAAGAAATTCAATGTAGTTCACTCTTCATGCGCAGCAGTAGCAGCACTTTTAGTAGGTATCTAAATCATTCCTATCTCATTATTTGTAGGCCTCTTTAGCAGTTTATTCAGTGAAATGCGAGTAATGACCATGGGCGCAGGTATTATGATGATGGTGCTGTCTCCTGTCCTGTGCTTCGCTGTGAATTTTTTACTCAGTTTAATCTGATTCTCTATTTATAACCTAGCTTCCAAATGGACTGGTAGATTTGAAGTCGAAGTCTGATATACTTTCTCTTAGAAACTATGTTAATGAAGCAAATGAAATCATCTGAACTTTATTACGATATCATCGTATATTTCGAAAGAAATATTGATCAATAAATTAAGAGATGTCCAAAGAATGGAAGAGGAAGCACTTCCTTTGTTATGTGCTTTTGTATGCTGCCTCGGCAGACTTGATAATAAACCCTGAAGAAGAGTCTTACATCAAACAACAGGTTGGAGATAAATCTTTTGAAAGAGTGAAGGGAGAATTCGACCAGGATAATGATGTGCAACGCATAAAGAAGATTATAGCGTTTTCAGAGGATGAGGATTTCGATGAAGAATATTCCAAGATTGTCCTGAATGATCTAGAAGACCTTTTCCTCAGTGATGGAGTTTATTCTCATTGGGAAAAATCTATAGGAAGAGCGCTAAAGCGCTTGATAAACGCCTAATGCATCAGCCTTTAACTTAAACGTATTGAAATAGAAAGACCTGAATCGCATTATGTGATTCAGGTCTTTCTATTTCAGCATGAACCTGAATAAGGTTCGCTCTGTTT
>CALFHF010000229.1 GCA_937875855.1 uncultured Flavobacteriales bacterium | reverse complement strand
CAGTGCCCTCATAGAGTCTTCCTTCATGCCAAGTGAGACCCTGAGTGAAGGCAGTTTTCTCATGTGGATAGGAATCTAGCACCACGGTAGACCATAGTTCAGGTTCAATATCAGAACCTATCTCAAATCTCCTATAGCTCTCACAATTAGTAAAATCTTCAAATGTCATTCTGCCTCGCAAGACGTGCTTGCCCATAGGAAGATCAGCGGTATAGATTCTTCCTTGAGGAACTAATTCATCATCAATGAAGATCAGAGTGTCAATGGCTTTCTTTCCTGCATCTCCTATGTAGTCGAATGTGAAATCAAGATCCTCTCCTGATTGCACTTCATTCGTATTCATGCTCAGATTACATTCCTTTCTTGCATTGACAACAACACCATTTTCATGGTCAACACCGCAGGAGCAAGACAAGGCTGCAAGGGCGAAAAGGACAGTTAAGGTATGGAGCAGATTACGCACGTTCTATTAATTATTCTCGCCAAATGTAGACTTTTGATTAGCGCTAGGACCTGAGACACTAAACACCAAAGAAAGCCCTGGAGCCATATATGGGTAGATAGAATTGCGATTATTTGAATTCTGAAAATCAGATTGAAAGATGCTACTGTTTCCTGAAACTGTTATCACTCTGCGCTCGAAACCAATAGCAGTGTATTGATATTGAAGGCCAATAGAAGTCTTCAGCTTTATGTAAAAACAATCCTTCACTTTATAAGCGAGTCCAAGGAGCATTCCTGAGTTCAGAAGAAATCCGTAGCCCGAGTCTCGCTCAAGTATCTGTCCCTCATAGGCCTCCAGCGGATTTAATGGATCTATGGAATAATGACTCTGCATAGTTCCTGCACCTATTTCATAACCATAAACCCATGAATATCGATTTTTATTTTTCCAATATTCCAAGGAGTACTGTACTCTCAATACCATGTCGACATTAATCCTTTCTTCTTCTTTGAACCTACCTTCAATAGGCATCATATCAGTTCCCAGCAATTGGATTTTTTCTTTCTCCAATTGATATCTCAGGCCTAATCCAATAGAAAACATATGCCATGATTCAACTTTACTTGCCGGTTTGGATAAGCTGAATCCGGGAATGAACATGGTTTCATTGCCTAGAAAAGCAACATCAGAATTATCTCCTATAAGATTTGCTGGGCTGAGGAGAAAGGCTGATATGTCAGCACTTAGTCTCCATGTTGGCCTGCTGTCTTGTGCTTCGCATATCTGGCTTAAGAACAAGATTAGGGTAATGAATATATTCCTTATCATTTTCAATCGTGGTCCAAAATACATAGCGAAGAGAAAAAACGACTGCGGATTAATCAAATATCAGATCCTCTGTGCTCGAGCATTGGAACGAAGCGGTATTCCCCATGACGTTCTTCACTCAACTTCCCATCAGTTCTGCGTATCAACATCATTTCCTGAGCATTGCCCTCTCCCACGGGAATCACCATAATAGAATTGGAAGCCATTTGATCCAAAAGGTCTTGAGGGATATATGGAGCACCACATGTGATTATGATTCGATCAAAAGGCGCAAAGACTTTTTTTCCTTTGTAGCCATCACCATAATAGGTCTCACACTTATATCCAAGCTTTCTTAGCAACGGATTCGTCTTCGTAAACAACTCTCGTTGACGCTCTATCGTATAGAGCTTAACCCCCATCTGAACGAGCACCGCTGCTTGATATCCTGATCCAGTACCTATCTCCAATACTTTCATTCCTGGTTCACACTCCAAGAGTTGAGATTGCATAGCAACTGTAGAAGGGTGTGAAATAGTCTGCCCTGCAGCTATAGGGAAAGCTTTGTCTTCATACGCATGCTCTACAAAAGCAGTGTCTACGAAACTATGCCTAGGCACTTTTTCCATCGCTTCAATGACCCTCTGATCTGTGAGTCCTTTGTCTTGGAGGGCTTTAATCATCCTTCTCCTCATCCCTTTATGCCTATACGTATCCAACATTCCCGAAAAATAGGACATGTGGTGAGCATTGTTCTGTTGATGAACATTGTTTTCATAACATCAGAACGTTAATGGAGCCATTAGATTTGTCTCATGAAGGAACACGCACGATTGAAGATAGGGGTATTGGGAGCAGGACACTTAGGAAAGATTCATATAAAAATCCTCAAGGACTCTGAAGACTATGAACTAGTAGGGTTCTATGATGCAGATCCCTTGGCAGCAGCCAAAGTAAGTTCAGAGCTAGGCGTAAAGGCCTATTCTAATATGGATGACCTCTTTGACTTAGTCGAGGTGGTAGATATAGTAACTCCTACCCTTTCTCACTATGAACTCGCGAATGCAGCCATTAAGAAATTCAAGCATCTCTTTATAGAAAAGCCATTGACGAATACCTTGGAAGAGGCTAAACAGCTAATTAGTTCCTCATCCGAAGCAGGAATTAAGATTCAAGTAGGACATGTGGAGCGCTTCAATCCTGCTTATCAAGCAGTTGTGGCACAACTGGATAAACCTATGTTTATTGAGACTCATCGCTTAGCCCAATTTAATCCTAGAGGAACTGACGTTCCTGTGGTATTGGACTTGATGATCCATGACATCGATATCGTATTACATGCCGTGAAGTCTGACGTGCGAAATGTATTTGCGAGTGGCGTCAAAGTCATCAGCGATACTCCTGATATAGCTAATGCCCGCTTGGAATTTGAGAATGGCTGCGTAGCCAATCTTACAGCCAGCAGAATCTCATTGAAAAACATGAGAAAGAGCAGGTTTTTTCAGAAGGATGCATATATCTCTGTAGATTTCCTTGAAAAAAAGAGTGAAGTGGTCTCCATGAGAGAGGTAGAAGGAGAACCTAATCCATTTGCTATCATCATTGAACCTGGAAGCGGGAAAAAGCCAAGAGAAATCATTTTTGACAGACCTGATGTTCGGCCAAATAATGCCATTGGAGAAGAATTAAAATCCCTGGCCAAGGCGATAAGGGAAGACACAGACCCAGAAGTAACTGTGAATCAAGGGTATAGAGCCTTGGAAGTTGCGCACCGCATCATGGATCAGATAGCCCAACGACCTCAAGGACAATAGAACATCAGAAACTGCGTTCATCTAAAGATGAACGATGGTCCAAGCATTGCGCAGAAGGCCGTAGATTCGCGCACTCTTACAATCTAGATGAGAATATACTATACGATTTTCGCTATTTTCCTTGTCGCACTTGGCTCAAGTTCTTGTGATATAATCAATCCTAAAGAGCAGGTTCCTTCTTACATAGGGATTTATGACATCAGCTTGCTGGTTCCTTCGCAAGATGAAGGAGTGTTCGGGTCTGATTCAGAGAACATCACCGATGTATGGCTTTATACTGACAATCAGTTAATAGGAGCCTTTGAACTTCCTGCTGTGATTCCGGTTCTCTATGAAGGAATGCAGAACATCAAGGCCTATGCTGGAATCAAGGTGAATGGAATCAGCAACAGCCGTGAGATCTATCCGTTCTATTCCTACTATGAAATCAATATGGAGCTTATCCCAGGAGCTGTTAACACCATAACGCCTGTTGTCAAATACATCACAGAGTCTTTGGCTATTGATCAGGAGCGCTTCGAGGACATCGGGTTCCTATTCGTTAGAAGTGCTGGAAGTGACACACTCATCACCGCTATCGCGAATCCTGATCCACAATTCGATTATTTGCAAGAGAAAGTAGGAGCCATCTATATGGACGAAGATCGACCACATTTCAAGGTAGAATCGGATTTAGACCTGAGCATTGCCTTTGCAGATCCCATTTTCGTGGAATTCGATTACAAGTGCGATAATGAATTTGTCTTTGGGCTTAGGTCTATTCAGCCTTCCAATGTAGAAGTAGGACTTATAGGAATGCTCCCTAAACTGGACATAGATGGGAACCCGACTTGGAACAAGATGTACATCGACATTTCTGATGCTGTGGATCTGATAGGAAACGGCTCAGAAACAGAACTTTATTTCGAAGGCCTTCTAGTCAACGAGACCGGGTATGTGCTTATTGACAATGTGAAAATCATTCGTCCTGGATGAACAAGCGGGCACTCATATTTAAGTACCTTTTTTTCGACCTAATGAGCGCAGCGCTTACTTGGTGGTTCTTCTTTCGATATAGAAAAAAATTCTTGGAGCCAAGGAAATTTGGGTATGATATAGAGGTCTTTTATGATGACAATTTCTACCTAGGATTGATGATCATACCCTTCGCATGGATAATCCTGTATGCTATGGCAGGACATTACACTAAGATTTATAAGAAGCATCGTTTGAAGGAACTAGGTCAAACCTTGGTTAGCTGTCTTTTCGGAAGTTTGATCATTTTTTTCGTCTTGATTCTGGATGATCAGATAGCTACCTATAAAGACTATTACACTGCTTTCCTAATCGTTTTCTTGATTCAATTCGGAACAACCTTTTTCTTTAGATTCCTTTTGACTAGTAATACAGTTAAGAAGGTTCATAGGGGAGAAATAGGATTCAACACCCTGATTATAGGCGGTGGCAAAGCCGCGGCAGGCATAGTGGATGAGATTAATGCTCTTTCTAAATCTCCGGGGTATCGATTCAAGGGGTTCATTCCATATAACGGTGAAGACGTAAGGATGAACAGCACAGGTCTTGAGGCTTTAGGTGTATATCAGGATATTTCTAAAGTAGTTGTAGCCGAGCGAATTGAAGAAGTGATAGTAGCAGTAGAAAGCACAGATCATAAAGCCCTAGGAGATATCATCTCAAGGTTAGAAGAGCATCCGGTGAGCATAAAGATTCTGCCTGATATGTACGACATTCTCTCAGGATCAGTTAAGATGACTAGCATCTTTGGAGCTCCCCTTATTGAAGTGAACCGGGAGATTATGCCTGCATGGCAACGCTCTTTGAAACGTATCATGGATATCTGCGTGTCTATCCTTTGTCTGCTGCTCCTTGCACCGCTCTATATCGGGTTAATGATTGCTGTGAAATTGAGCTCTCCCGGACCTATCTTTTTTAAGCAAGAACGTCTTGGATTCCACGGTCGCCCGTTTAATATCATCAAGTTCAGAACCATGTACATTGACGCGGAGAAAGAAGGTCCACAACTTTCTAGTGAGAATGATTCGAGAATCACCAATCTCGGAAAATGGCTTCGTAAAACTCGTCTTGATGAATTTCCTCAGTTTTATAATGTATTGAAAGGCGATATGTCTTTGGTAGGTCCCCGACCAGAGCGTCAATTCTTCATTGACCAGATTCTAGAGATCGCACCTCACTATCGTCACTTGCATAAAGTAAGGCCAGGAATTACAAGCTGGGGGCAAGTGAAGTATGGCTATGCAGAAAATGTGGATGAGATGGTTCAACGCCTCAAGTACGATGTAATCTATATTGAGAATATGAGCTTGGCTGTAGATTTTAAGATCCTAGGCTATACAGTGCTCACTGTGCTCAAAGGCACAGGAAAGTAAGGCGTCTATTTTTCCTAGCTTTGGAAGCTAAATCAGCCTAGATAATATGAAGAAAATAGCCGTCATCGGTGCTGGAACCATGGGCAATGGAATCGCTCACACCTTCGCACAAACAGGATACGAAGTCTCCCTTATTGACATTTCTCAAGAACAATTAGACAGAGCCGTTGCCACTATAGGTATGAACCTTGACCGCATGGTTGCTAAAGAGCGCATCAGCCTAGCTGACAAAGAAGCAACGCTCAAGAACATCAAAGTATGTACGGACATGGCTGATGGGCTCAAAGGAGCTGATTTAGCCGTGGAAGCCGCTACGGAAAACACGGAATTGAAGTTGAAGATCTTTACTCAGATGGATAAGCTTGCACCTGCAGGATGTATCCTAGCATCCAATACTTCGTCTATCAGTATCACCAAGATAGCCTCAGCTACGGCTAGACCTGAAAAGGTCATAGGTATGCACTTCATGAATCCAGTGCCCATCATGAAGTTAGTAGAAGTGATCAGAGGTTATGCTACATCACAAGATGTGATGGATAGCATCATGGAACTTTCAAGAAAAATAGGTAAGTCACCAACGGAGGTAAATGACTACCCTGGCTTCATCGCGAACAGAATCCTAATGCCGATGATTAATGAAGCTATCTATAGTCTCTATGAAGGAGTGGCTGGAGTAGAAGAAATAGATACGGTCATGAAACTAGGAATGGCTCACCCTATGGGTCCATTACAACTCGCAGATTTCATAGGACTAGATGTATGTCTGAGTATACTTAATGTACTCTATGAAGGATTCGGGAATCCTAAGTATGCTCCATGTCCCTTACTCGTAAATATGGTGATGGCAGGAAAGAAAGGCGCTAAGACTGGGGAAGGATTCTATGTCTACACAGCGGGAAGTAAAGACTTAGTTATCTCTGATGGCTTCAAGAAATAAGTCATTCATAAGAGCATAAAAAAAGGGCAGCTAATCAGCTGCCCTTTTTCATTTCATCTCCTTCAGATTACTGCTGAAGTTTAGCCATAATGACTTTTCTCTTTTCTAGATCTCCAGTTCTAGCATAGATCTCTCCAAGTGACTTGATGGTAGCCACATCATCAGGGCTAATTTCATGCGCTCTTTCTAGGAAAGGAAGAGCTTGCTTGAATACATCATCAGCTTTCTTCTTAGCATCGTCATATTCCTTAATCTTATTTGGTGGAATCGCGTTCGCTTTATTAATCAATTCCACAGCTTCGTTATAATAGCTTGCCCCTATGTTATAATTAGGGTCGAAGTAGTTATTGTCCAGCCCTATTGCTTTCGTGTAGTTTTCTCTAGCCTTGTCTATCTTTCCTAGGTTATCATACACACTGCCTACAGAGTAATGAAGGGTAGCATTAGTAGAATCAGCTTGAACAGATTTCTCTAGGTTAGCGACAGCTTTTTCAAGTTCTCCTCTTCCTAGATAGATGTTTACTTCATCGATTAACAAAGCTTGATTATCAGGGAATGCTTTCCTACCATCGAAGATGGCATTATCAGCAGCAACTGTATCGCCAGCAGATTTGTGAATCTTAGACATGAACTGAAAGATATTAGGCTCAGGCATACCAGCTATCAAAGTCTTCTTGTAATACTCAATAGCTTTAACTCCATTGCCAGATCTATCGGCAGAAAGTGCGGCATTATAGAGCGCCAAGGTATCTGTGACACCTTTAGATTCTGAAAGTGTAACAGCCTTACTGAACATGTCAAAAGCACCTGCAAAATCATCAGCGTTATAACGTTGAACACCAGTATTCAGTGCAATGCTGCGCATCACATCTAAACCTGTTGTATTCTCAGCCAGATAAGCACCTTTAGGATCTAGTTCGAGCGCTTTAGCATAGCTATTCGCAGCCTTTCCTACTGGATCAGCATCCAATGCAGCAATTATGGGTTGGTCAAGATTTCTAGAAACTAATTCGTAAATCATGCCTCTATATCTCCATGTCTTCTCCTTAGTCATAGTCTTCTCATGACTGATGGTAGGTTCTATCTCAGCGATTGCTTCCATCAAATCTTTAGCAGCACCCTCGAAGTCTCCCGTTTGAGATTTCAAGAAGGCTGCGTCATGAGCGAATTTGGCATTCGTGACATTACTGCTCTGGGCGACCGAGAGCATAGAGACGCAAAGCACCACCGCTACCGCAGTCGATCGCATTGTAAAATTCATTGATTCTTGTTTATGTTGTTCAATTCTCATTCTCTTCATCAGTATCAAAAGACTTGCCATTCTCTTCATCACCCTCTGAATCCTCAGTCTTCTCAGCACCTGCATCTCCTTCTTCAGAAGGCTCATCAAGAGACATGTTATTCTCATTCTCTATATGTTCGAGAGCAATCTTGGTCACAGCAGCAATCTCGTCTTTAGCCTTTAGGTTAATAAGACGCACACCTTGAGTAGCACGTCCCATGACACGCATTTCAGCTACATCCATACGTATAGCGACTCCTGATTTATTGATAATCATTAACTGATCATCTTCAGATACCTGCTTGATGGAAATAAGCTTTCCAGTCTTTTCAGTCACAGAAATAGTCTTTACTCCTTTTCCTCCTCTGTTGGTAACACGGTATATAGCTTCCCCATCTTCAGGATCATTGAGGTATGAACGCTTACCATAGCCATTCTCACTCACTACAAGAATCGTTTGCAATGGGTCATCAATACACACCATTCCTATAACCTCATCTTCAGGAGACTGGAGCTTTACTCCACGCACACCAGATGCAGTTCTTCCCATGGGCCTAACTGTGGATTCATTGAAACGAATAGCTCTTCCTTCTTTAGTAGCAAGCACGATTTCGTCTTTCCCTGAAGTCAAACGTGCTTCGAGCAACTCATCACCATCTCTCACCCCTATTGCATTGATACCATTCTGACGGGGTCTTGAATAAGATTCGAGTAAGGTCTTTTTTATAACCCCCTTCTTCGTACACATGACAATGTAGTTGTTCTCCAAGTATTCCTTGTCGCTCAAATCTGTTACGTTGATATAAGCCATGACCTTATCGTCAGAGTCTATATTCATCAAGTTCTGAATAGCACGACCTTTAGAGGCTTTAGACCCTTCAGGTACTTCGAAGACCCTCATCCAGAAGCATTTACCCTTCTGAGTGAAAATGAGCAAGTAATTATGGTTCGTGGCTACGAAGATGTGTTCAAGGAAATCTTCATTTCGGGTAGTACTAGCCTTAGACCCCACTCCACCGCGGCTTTGGGTTCTGTATTCAGTAAGAGAAGTACGTTTGATATAGCCCAAGTTTGAAATGGTGATAATCACCGACTCATCAGCAATCATATCCTCCATTCTGAAATCAGCACTGTTGTCGTCTATTCCAGTCCTACGCTCATCACCGAATTTTTCTTTTACCTCAGCAAGTTCTTCCTTAATGATGGTCATTCTGATTTCCTCAGAGCCAAGAATATCCATTAATCGCTGAATGGTATTCATCAATTCAGCGTGCTCTTCACGTACCTTCTCTATCTCAAGTCCTGTGAGTTTCTGCAATCTCATTTCCAAGATCGCTCTAGACTGAATCTCAGAAAGCGAGAAACGCTCCATCAATCCATTTCTAGCATCTTCAGGGCTGGCAGAAGCTCTGATTAACTTGATTACCTCATCTAGGTTATCAAGTGCGATGATTAGACCTTCAAGGATGTGTGCTCTTTCTTGAGCTTTTCTGAGTTCGAATTCAGTACGTCTGACCACCACTTCATGACGATGCTCAACGAATTCATGAATAATCTCTTTCAGGTTCAACAGTTGAGGCCTTCCTTTGACCAAAGCAATGTTGTTCACGCTAAATGACGTCTGGAGTGCGGTAAACTTATAGAGTTTATTTAACACTACACTTGCCATAGAATCACGTTTGATTTCATAAACGATACGCATACCGTTACGATCAGACTCATCACGTATGTCTGAGATTCCTTCAATCTTTTTGTCATTGATGAGATCAGCAGTCTTCTTGATCATATCAGCCTTATTGACCTGATATGGAATTTCTTCAACAATGATGGTCTCTTTGCCGTTCTTATTCTCTTCAATACGTGCTTTTCCTCGCATGACTATGCGACCTCTACCTGTCATGAAGGCTTCTCGCACGCCATCATAACCATAGATTGTACCTCCCGTTGGAAAGTCAGGAGCCTTAATGTACTGCATTAAGCCTTCGATGTCTATCTCTCTGTTATCGATGTATGCGATTGTTGCATCTACGACCTCAGTCAGGTTGTGAGGAGGCATATTAGTCGCCATACCCACAGCGATACCACTCGCCCCATTAATCAATAGATTAGGAATACGTGTAGGAAGTACTGTTGGTTCAGTAAGGGAGTCATCGAAATTCGCAGTGAAGTCGACTGTTTCCTTATCTAGGTCCGAAAGAATTTCTTCAGCTATCTTTCTAAGTTTAGCCTCTGTATAACGCATTGCTGCGGGGCTATCACCGTCTACTGACCCGAAGTTACCTTGTCCATTAACCAAGGGATAACGCAAAGACCAATCCTGGGCCATACGCACCATAGCATCATAGACAGAGGAGTCACCGTGCGGATGATACTTACCAAGCACCTCACCCACGATTCTGGCTGATTTCTTATGCGCTCTACTAGAACTCAAACCGAGATCCAACATTCCATAGAGTACTCTTCTATGAACAGGCTTAAGCCCGTCTCTAACATCAGGCAAGGCTCTTGAAACGATAACGCTCATCGAATAATCGATGTAAGCGGTTTTCATTTCATCCTCAATATTCACCTGAATAATCTTCTCTCCGTCAGCCATTTTTTCAAAAATGTGATTTAATCAACAAACTATTGTCAGCATCGCGTTTTGCGAAGCTTCGAAGATACCGATAATAGCCTCACGTTCATGATGGAATTTATCCCTGTGTTATGCACAAAATCCTGTGGAAAATAGCCTTATGAAAAACCACCCTTGGCAGGAAGCTCAGATAATTTTGAAGGAGCGCGTAAAAACTTGGTCTTCTGCGCGGAAAGGCCTTACTTTACGTCAGAGGTATCGATAAAAATATTCAAGAATAGCAGATGGAATCTAAATTCTCACCTAGGGTCAGGGATGTGATCACGTATAGCAGGGAAGAAGCCTTGAGACTGGGACATAATTATATCGGGGTTGAGCATCTTATGCTCGGTATCCTGAGAGAAGGAGAAGGTTCAGCGATTCGGCTTTTGAAAAAACTAGATATAGACCTCATCAGACTTCGGAGGTCATTGGAATCCTCTATCGAAGCTACGCAGCCAGTAAAAGCAAGCGCTGCTGATAATCTTCCTTTGGTAAAACAAGCCGAGAAAACCCTGAAGATCACCTATTTAGAGGCTAAGGTTCACAAGAGCAGCACCATAGGAACAGACCACCTACTCCTGTCTATCTTGAAGGACGATTCCAATGTTGCAACCCAACAATTAGCGCAGATGGGCGTAAACTATCATAAAATAAGCGACCTCATGGAACACAGCCAAACTCCTAAAACACCCCGCGCAGAGATCCCTAGCGACAATGACGATGATGATGACTTGAAGTCTGGTGACCTAGGCGGAGGTGCTTCTAGTCGTAAAGTAAGCGACTCTAAATCCAAGACTCCCGTTCTAGACAACTTCGGAAGAGACCTGACCAGTATGGCTGAAGAAGGAAAGCTCGACCCAATTGTTGGCAGAGCAGCTGAAATTGAACGTGTATCGCAGATTCTAAGCCGCAGAAAGAAGAACAATCCGGTTCTCATTGGAGAGCCAGGCGTAGGTAAATCAGCTATTGCTGAAGGACTTGCCTTACGAATTGTTCAGCGAAAAGTATCTCGTGTCCTCTTTGGAAAAAGAGTGATTTCCCTTGATATAGCGTCCCTTGTAGCCGGTACGAAATATCGTGGTCAGTTTGAGGAGCGTATGAAGGCTGTGATGAATGAACTAGAGAAATCACCCGATGTCATCCTGTTCATTGATGAGATTCACACCATAGTAGGTGCTGGAGGAGCTTCCGGCTCGTTAGACGCATCTAACATGTTCAAGCCTGCTCTTGCCAGGGGAGAAATCCAATGTATAGGTGCTACCACATTAGATGAATATCGCCAATACATAGAGAAGGACGGTGCCTTGGAACGTAGGTTCCAAAAAGTAATCATCGAGCCCACTTCAGTAGAAGAGACGATAGAAATCCTACATAACATCAAGGAGAAATACGAAGATCATCATGGAGTTGATTACACTGATGAGGCTATAGTAGCTTGTGTAAAGTTGACTGCCAGGTATATCTCTGACCGCCACCTCCCAGATAAAGCTATTGACGCTTTGGATGAAGTAGGATCACGTGTTCACATTACCAATATCAGAGTACCTGAAGAAATCCTAGATCTTGAAGGTAAAATAGAGGGTGTGAAAGAAGAAAAGAACAAGGTTGTACGCAGTCAGAAGTATGAAGAAGCTGCCAAACTGCGTGATAAGGAACGCCAGCTCACAGAAGCCCTTGATAAGGCGAAAGAAGACTGGGAAAGCAAGGCGAAAGAACACCGCGAAATAGTAGATATCTCCGCGGTAGAAGAAGTAGTGGCCATGATGTCAGGAATTCCTGTTCAGCGCATCGCAGAGAAGGAAAGTGGCAAACTGGTGCGCATGAAAGATGAGCTAGTGCAAAAAGTCATCGGACAGGAAGAAGCTGTCAAGAAGATTGTAAAAGCCATCCAAAGAAACCGTGCAGGACTTAAAGATCCGAACAAGCCAATAGGCTCGTTCATCTTCCTAGGCCCAACAGGAGTAGGTAAAACCCAGTTAGCCAAGGTATTGGCGAAGTACATGTTTGACTCTGAAGATTCATTAATCAGGATTGACATGAGTGAATACATGGAGAAATTCGCTGTATCCAGGCTCATAGGAGCACCCCCGGGATATGTTGGTTATGAAGAAGGCGGACAGCTCACTGAAAAAGTGCGCAGGAAGCCATATTCTATTATTCTTCTTGATGAGATAGAGAAAGCACATCCAGATGTGTTCAATCTCCTACTTCAAGCTTTAGATGACGGTCAATTGACTGACAGCTTAGGACGAAAGATTGATTTCAAGAACACAGTCATCATTATGACATCTAATATCGGAGCACGGCAATTGCAAGATTTCGGGACAGGAGTTGGATTCAGTACCAGCGCTAAGAAAGACAGCGAGGAATCCCATAACCGTGGGGTGATTCAAAGCGCTTTGAAAAAGACCTTTGCCCCTGAGTTCTTGAACCGTATTGATGACATTGTACTCTTCAATGCACTGAGCAAGGATGACATCTTTAAAATCATTGACATCGAGCTAGGGAAGCTTTATGGTCGTATTCAAGACTTAGGTTATAACGTCAAAATGAATGATGATGCGAAGGCCTTTATCGCTGAGAAGGGCTATGATAGTAAGTTCGGTGCTCGTCCATTAAGAAGGGCAATCCAGAAGTATGTTGAGGATCCACTAGCTGAAGAAATCGTGAATCAACACCTTGAAGAAGGAGATACGATTCAGATCAGTTTGGACAAGAAGAAAGAGGACGTGGTGATTAAGATCTCTAAGTCCAAAAAGAAATCGGCTGCGAGCGAGGATGGTGAAAAGGGAGATGATTAATCTCTCTTTTTAAGAACTCTAATCGAATCCTATTGAACAAAGATTAAGCTTCCAAAGCTTAGCCTTTTTGTATTCTCTAGACTCCTCAGTGATATATATATCACAGTCATCCATGTGAACCAAAGCTTCTTTCTTACTGTTCTCTAGGGGAATGTAGCGATATGACCCATTGAAGTACTCTTGCTTTTTGTAAGCAAAGAAGAAGTGTAAAGCATCATTAGAAAGGAGCACTAATTTCTTTCCATCAGGACTTACATCAGCAGCTGTAATTACAATAGACCGCTCATGGTCTTCCCAGTAAAACTCTCCTAGTTTAACCGCAGTATAGTGTCCTGGCTGATCAGGCACGGAGTAGATGACCATATGATTGTCCAACTTACCACATCTATCCTTAGTGAACATTACAATATTGCCATTATCCCAGGTAATCGCTTCGATATCATAATGACAATCGCTTTGTAACGCATTATCAGGCAGTAGAAATTCAATAACCTCAGGACGCACTTTATTGTCGTGAATCATGCGAGGGTCAATTTTGAGGATTTGGAGTTTAAAGCGCTCCATTTTATTATTTCCGGTATCCCCTATATATATAATACCCTCGTCATCTTGAGCCATGTCCTCCATATCCTCTGTGAGAATATTAGTGAGTTTAACAGTACGAATTAACTCTCCTCTTAAGCTTATTTCATAAATCTCATTTTTATTCCCATGGTCATTATGGGTCCAAAGACTTTGTTCACCAGCAACAGCAAGACCTGAACTTTCCTCCACTTCTAATGGAAGATCACCCATCTCTAGGAGATTTATCTGTTGCTGGGCATCCACTGAACATCCTAAAATCAAGGTAAAAATGGAAAGTGAAAGGATATGCTTCTTCATAGAAATAAGGGTTAATGCGCTGTGAGCCGTTTAAGCAAATATCGTCCCAAAAATACATAGCGTGCAGAATAAACGGCTTTTTTAATCTATTGTCCTTTGATTCATGATCTTGATAGTCGCTTTTTTTGAGCTGTGCCCTTTCTTTCTCTGAGACGACTAACTAATAGACACGAGGATTTTCAAAGAAAACTCAGTAGGTTCTTGTGCTCAACCAATTAACGAACACCTATGTCTCGTTTTAGTCTCTCTCTTATCGTCTTAACTTCATTATCAATCTTTCAAATGGATGCTCAGTCTTCGCAGAAAGAACTTGATAAGAAGTCCTAAAAAAATAACGAGTTCAGAAAATCTAAGCTGTGCGCACTATAGATGGTCTAGAGAACATCTTCTTGATTAAGGCCACGTTCAAATTGCACCTTTGAAAAAACAACATTCAGCTTTTCAAGAAAGCCATAATATTCCTCTCCATTCGTCCTTTGGGATCTTCATTCTCAGCAGGTAAGAATTTCTCTCCAGTTATATGCTCGTATAACTCTATGTAGCGCTCACTCACTGAGTTCACATAGGCATCATCCATAGTTGGTACTTTCTGTCCTTCTTTTCCTTGGAATCCATTGGCAATCAACCATTGCCTGACGAATTCCTTGGATAACTGCTTTTGTGCATCTCCCTTGGCTTGTCTTTCGGCATAACCTTCAGCGTAAAAATAGCGAGAGGAATCAGGCGTGTGAATCTCGTCAATGAGATAGATTTTTCCATCCTTCATTCCGAATTCATACTTAGTATCCACAAGGATCAATCCACGACCTGCAGCAATTTCGGTTCCGCGCTGGAAGAGTGCTCGGGTGTATTTTTCTAATTGGACATACTCAGCTTCAGGGATAATATTCTTCGCTATGATTTCCTCCCTTGAAATATCCTCGTCATGCCCTTCTTCAGCTTTGGTGGCTGGCGTAATTATGGGAGCAGGAAGTCGATCGTGCTCTTTCAATCCTTCCGGAAGTGCTACACCACATAATCTCCTTTTTCCTGTTGAATATTCTCTCCAGGCATGACCGGTAAGGTATCCACGGATTACCATCTCTACACGATAAGGTACACAGGCTATGCCAATGGTCACCTGAGGATCAGGAACGGACTGCTTCCAATTGGGAACAATGTCAGATGTTAAGTCAAGAAAACGAGTTGCTATTTGATTAAGAACCTGCCCTTTATGAGGAATAGGACGAGGTAAAATGACATCAAATGCAGAGATTCTATCACTGGCCACCATTATCAAGCTACCATCTTCCATGTGGTAGACATCCCTCACTTTTCCGTGATAGATTTTCTTTACACCGGGCAGCTCCAGCACTATTCGTTCAACGGCTTTCATCTCCATGTTTTTCGAACGCTTTTACAATTTTTTTGACTAATCTATGCCTAACAATGTCTTTAGAAGTAAGGTGAATCATGCCTATTCCTTCTATGTTTTTCAGGATTTTCATAGCCATAACTAAGCCGCTTGCTTTGTTGTTCGGCAAGTCAATCTGAGTGAGATCACCTGTAATGACAAATTTTGCTGATGACCCCATTCTGGTTAAGAACATCTTCATCTGATTCTCTGTAGTATTCTGCGCTTCATCCAAAATAACGAAGGCATGATCTAAAGTGCGACCTCTCATGTATGCCAATGGTGCAATCTCCACCGTCCTATTCTCAAGATACTCTTCAAGACGTTTGGCAGGGATCATATCATAGAGCGCATCGTAGATTGGCTGCATATATGGATCCAATTTATCCTTCATGTCTCCAGGAAGAAATCCAAGGCTCTCCCCTGCTTCTACAGCAGGTCGTGTGAGTACAATGCGTCTTACTACTTTATCTTTTAGCGCTCTTACAGCAAGGGCCACGGCCGTATACGTTTTTCCACTTCCTGCAGGGCCGGAGACAAGAACTAGATCATTTTCTCTAGCTGATTTAACTAACTCATGATGACCAGGAGTACGTGCGACTATTCGAATTCCTTTGTTGCCATGAACAAGGACTGCCGGGTCTGAACCGCTTACAAACTCATCTGCAGAATCCAATAAGTTGTGGATATCTCCTTCCGTGAGGACGTTATATCTCTCCAGGTGACGCAACATTTCATCATATCGATCAGCAAAAGCGTCTATTTCCTTATGCTCTCCAATGACCTTGATGATCTCACCACGAGCAATAATCTTCAGTGATGGAAAATGATTTTTAATGATGCCTAGCTTGGTGTTGTTCACACCTAGCAGGCTAATAGGATCTACTCCTTGGATGATAAATTCTCTTTCTTGGGCCATTGGCGACCCAAAGATGACCAGAAAGTTCTGTGTTCACTTGTATTTGTTCATTTCAGTTTTCAACATCCCAAGAGTGCTGAAGCGCACTGTTAATTTTGCATAGTCTTTGATTCAATCCCGAAGAAAGCTGATGGCTATAATCACACTTACCTCTGATATGGGGCTGAGAGACCATTATGTGGCTGCCGTGAAAATGGCTTTGCTGCAGAATGCTCCTCAAGCCTACATCCTTGATATTAGTCATGAAATCGCTCATTTCAACATCTCCCAAGCGGCATACGTTCTGAAGCAAATTTACAGGGACTTTCCAGCGGGAACAGTTCATATCATTGGTGTTCAGCCTGAATGGAGCATGACTAGGGCCCACGTTATTGTCAAGGAAAACGATCAATATTTCATCTCTGCCGATAATGGCATCTATTCCTTTCTCTTTGACAGACTACCTCAGGAAGTGTATGAGATTACTATCT
>CALFHF010000228.1 GCA_937875855.1 uncultured Flavobacteriales bacterium | reverse complement strand
ACTAGCTGGAATAAAGGTGTCGAAATTTCCTACTTCAATAAGATTTGTGGGATTAGATCCGTCTACGAGAATACATCCATCAGTGTAGTAAGATACAATCAACCAATCATCCCAGACATGTACATTATGAGGTATTACTCCAGCTCCCAGCGTCTCAAGAGGTCTGAACTGATCTAATTCTTGAACATCCGTAGGATCAGTCACATTGTAGGCACCTATAGGGGCATTGGAGACTTCGTCTGTGGTATAGAGAATTGTATTATCCTCTGAGAGCCAAGCGTTGTGTGTGAAATTCCCTTCAGTCTCAGCACTTCCAAGAAGGATGGTATTGTTCTTATCTGCGACATTATATATACTGAAGACTCCCCCATAGATTTCTGAAGCATAGGCTAGGTTATTACGTACAAATGTGTCGTGCGCGTAAACCGCTGGTCCCACTCCGGCAACTATTGGAACTCCAGGAGTTGAAGATACGTCCACATAAATCATTCCCCCACTGTTGATATTACATCCTACTAGGTATGCATAGCCTAATTCATCTATCCAGATATTATGGCAAGAACTTATCGTCCCTACACCAGGAATAGTCGGAGTCCAATTGGTAGCAGTTGCGGTGTTCGGAAGGTCCGTCATGTCTATGACCATTACGCCTTGAGAAGATTCATTCGTCACATAGGCAAATGACCCCCAAGTTTTAATGTCTCTCCAGATAGAATTTGCCCCTGGGAAAAAGAAAAGTTCTGTCGGATTATCTGGATTATTTACATCTACTAAGGACACTCCATTGTACACTCCCACTAAAGCGTACTCTGACCCATCAGGTGCTGCATAGCCCCAGATATCGCTCAATTCTTGATTGTAGGTTATGTTCCCACGATAGGTCATGTTCAATTGGCTGAACATCGAACAACTTACAATAAGCGCTAAAAAAGTGTAAAGGATTTTCATATAATCAGTGTATGGTTTTAATTCGCGACAAGGTAGTCCAAAGCACAATTTTTTAGCCTTGAATCTTTCATCAACGGTCATTATAAAGGAAAGCTGTCTTGGAATCTTAAGCCTTGTATTCAAGCAGGGTCTTCTCAATGATGGAAACGCACTCCATCAATTCATCTTCAGTCATAACTAATGGCGGAGCAAAACGGATGATATTCCCGTGAGTAGGTTTAGCAAGCAAGCCGTTCTCTTTCATCTGCACGCATATGTTCCATGCGGTCTGACTATCCTCAGTATCATTAATCAAAATCGCATTCAGGAGGCCTTTACCTCTCACACTGTTGACTAAGTCAGTCTTTTCAATCACACGATTCATCTCCTTTCTGAACAAATCTCCTAATCTCCTTGCGTTCAAGGACAATTGCTCATCTCTTACCACTTCAAGGGCGGCCATGGCAACTTTGGCCGCTATAGGATTTCCACCAAAGGTACTTCCGTGCTGACCTGGCTTTATTACATCCATAATCTTGTTGTCAGCAAGAACTGCTGACACTGGGTAAACTCCACCCGAAACTGCTTTTCCAAGAATCAATATATCTGGCTTACGATAGCTGGCCTGCTTCTCACAATGCTTCTCACAAGTACAATCTCCACACATGGCTAACAATGCTCCGGTACGTGCAATTCCTGTCTGCACTTCATCAGCGATAAAGAGCACTCCTGCTTCTTTACATAGCTTGTGAGCTGCTTGTAGATATCCTGTGTCAGGTACAAAAACTCCTGCCTCACCTTGAATAGGTTCTAACATGAATCCGGCTACGTGTTCATTAAGCAACGCACGTTTTAATGACTCAAGGTCATTATGCGGAATTCTCACAAATCCTGGAGTGAAAGGACCAAAATTTGCTCTAGCATTCTCATCATTTGAAAAAGAGACAATGGTCGTAGTCCTTCCATGGAAATTATTATCACAGACAATAATCTTTGCTTCGTTCTGCTCTACTCCTTTCACTTCATACGCCCACTTTCTGCAAAGCTTAATCGCAGTCTCTACAGCTTCAGCTCCTGTATTCATTGGCAAGACCTTCTCATAGCCAAAGTACTCGGTGATGTATTGCTCGAATTCACCCAAGACGTTGTTATAAAAGGCTCTTGATGTCAATGTCATGATTTCTGCTTGAGCCTTCAATGCCCCTACAATACGCGGATGACAATGCCCCTGATTTACAGCTGAATAGGCAGAAAGGAAATCAAAATATTTCTTCCCATCCGTATCCCAAACATGCACTCCTTCTCCTCTCGCAAGCACCACCGGTAATGGATGATAGTTATGCGCTCCGTATTTATCTTCCATCGCAATCGCTTCTTTCGAAGAGATATTTCCTATTGTCTGAGTCATGTGTACAAAAGTACATAAGCCTAGTTGATCCTGCCTAATTGGATCATGAACAGGCTGCGATAATATCTTCTCTAGTAAAGGACTTCTTCGGGATATTCAATTCATGTCTATGTAAGACTTCAGGGATGGTCTCTCCTGACAAGTACATATCTAACCAAGGCTGGAAGTATGCTGGAGTGTCAGAATCAGTTTTAAGACTGCTTAATAATTCAGTACTTCCATATCCAGATTTTTGAAGAAAGAAGAAAAGCATCTGCATGGCGTATTGCTTTTGTTCACTGCCATTAGCGCTTTTGCTGGGGGAGAAATATGACTCTTCATCTATCGCCTTAACTTCCTTTCCCTCCACATAATACTGATACGTTTTCTCTCTTGCCATTCCAATCTTATCCCCTATTCCAAGACGATAAATCAGATGTCTAAGCTCCTTCTTGAAAGGCTTGAGTAATGAACTATTTCTCAGTGCATCTGTTTTTCTTTTCACATCAGGTGACCAAATAAGGATAGTGGCTGAGAAATGCTCAGGTAAGAAAACAATATGAGGTTCCCAGCTATCTATACGAGATGGGTTCCATTCTTTCTGATGAAAGTGTTTGTTCACCTTCAGATTTCCTTTCATTGTAGCTTCATCCACTTTCACGTCCTTCTCGAACAACATGGACTCATATCCAGACCCGAAGAACGCATTTGTAGTGAGGATGTAGTTATTATGATGATGAATTGCGTGCGCAGCATAGTGATTCTTTCCTAAAGGTCCTGCCGGAAATAGATGGATTTTGATTATGAAATCATCAGTCTCATACACATAGAAAAAGGGGATATTGTAGTCACTCCAATCAAACTGCAACCATCCTTTGTCTTTAATGTTGCGCTCAATGACATTGGACATGAATTCCTTGTCTTGTCCCATTTTTAGTAGAACTGACTCCATTGATGAGTGAAATTTCCTGCGATCTGTGTGGGTTTGTTCAAGCTTAATCGCTTCCTGTATGTAAGGATGATTAGCAAAAAAAGAAGACATGTCTGAAGAGGCCATTGCAATGAATAGTTAGATCTTTCAAAGATATGGTGGATAAGCGAATGTTCTAAAGATAAAAATCAGCCATGGCTATGCCTACCTTTGTGGCAAAATCAAAAGAAAGACATGAAATTCTTCATCGACACCGCGAACTTAGAACAGATTAAAGAGGCTGCAGACCTTGGCGTATTGGATGGTTGTACCACGAATCCATCCTTAATGGCCAAAGAAGGTATCAGCGGAGATGCGCGCGTAAAGCAACACTACAAAGACATATGTGCCATTGTTCAAGGACCTGTGAGTGCAGAGGTAATAGCCACAGATTATGAGGGAATGGTGCGTGAAGGAGAAGAGTTGGCTGCATTAGACGAGCATATTGTCGTAAAGATCCCTATGACAAAAGATGGTGTGAAAGCCCTAAAGTATTTCAGCAACAAAGGAATACCAACGAATTGCACATTGGTCTTTTCAGCTGGTCAAGCACTTCTGGCAGCTAAGGCTGGTGCTACGTATGTTTCTCCATTTGTGGGTCGCTTAGACGATATCTCTACAGATGGAATTGAACTTATTGACCAAAT
>CALFHF010000227.1 GCA_937875855.1 uncultured Flavobacteriales bacterium | reverse complement strand
ACTTTATCACCTGCTCCTGGAATGTATCCTATCTTCCCTCCTGCCCTGTTCACGTTCATCTTCACGAGATTCACTTGCGCATCTTTGATGACGGTAAGGCTAGGTATATGATCGTAGTCAATGCTTCTTAGACTTTTCACATGCACAGTGCCTGTCTTCATACTCATGCTTCCTTTGGCTTCTTTTAAACTTGTGTTCACCGTGAAATCATAGCTCAATGATTCTCCTTTCTTCATTGCTGGAACCTTGAAGTTGGCAGGTTCTGCTTTCCATTTTTCAGGTAACCCCAATGAAAGTTCCTTGGCTGAAATATCTTTTTCTGCTTTGATAACAAAAGAAGATTTTACATTTTTATCACTCAGGATAAAGAGATTTTCTTCTGCGAACTTCACCGTCATTTCAGGGCCAATGGTAAAGGGTTTCCAGAGCTCACCTTTCACAGGATCATTGTCTTTTTGGATTAAAGGAGTCCAAACCGAAAATGCTTCCCCATCTATTTCCAAGTTCAATTTCATCATGATACTAGGCCCAGCGACTGGCTTCACCAACATGGCCTTATCCTTAATCGTATATCGTCCCAGGCTTCCTTCTTCATCCATCCAATAGGGTGAGGTGTAAGTGAGTTCTTTCTTGAATGTTGAGCGAATAGGCAGAAATAATGCCTCGTTCTTTTTCAATGTGCTTGCTGCAATGTTCAAGGTATTTGTCTGATCGCATTGGCCTGAAATCAATTTCACACCATCTATGGTCCTGCACGTTATTTCCAACTCAGCTCGTAGACTATCTCCTGGACTTGCATAGAACGCATCACTTCTTAGCTCTACATAAAGCCCCATGCAATCACGGATGAGTTCGTCTATCTTTTGAATCTTGATGGCACTCCAATAAGGATCTGAGGCTTTTTGAAAGACCTTCTTTAAGTTCAGTAAACCAGGAATGCTAGCGCTAGGATCATTGGCATTGTAGTCACGAATCACTGCGTTTACGTGTTCTTGAATATCATTGGATGCATTCATTCTCGACCAAGAAGCATCTACCCCATCGAAGAGGCTTTCCTGAGCTTCTTCCCCTGCCATGTGCTCGAAATACTCGAGTTGGCTTCCTCGAACACCTGTAGATCCAAAACCTTGGCTCTTATGCATGCTGCGGCTTTTGGCAGCCAATTCATTACAGGATGTTCCTAGTAACTCAATGTATGCTCCTACATCAGCCACAACCACTCCTGGATCATCGGCTGAGATGTCTTTATTCCACCAACGCCCTGTGTTTACGACTATGCGTTTCGCTTGCCATGTTGGATATCCTTGTAATGCCTCAGTGGCGTAGGCCGGGTCAGCTGCGAGGCTGAATGCTTGCTCTGCGAGCATAGCTGAGGCTGTATGATGACCATGACCTCCACCTCCATCAGTTGGGAAACGACACACAATGATATCAGGTCTGAAATCCCGGATTACACGCACAACATCCTGTAAAACGTCCTGCTCTCCCCATATTGCCATTGTTTCTTCAGGGCTTTTAGAATACCCGAAGTCCTTGGCCGGAGTGAAATATTGGACTCCACCATCTACACCACGTGCAGCCATTAATTCATTTGTCCTAATTAATCCTAATTCTGGACCTATTTCCTTCCCTATCAGATTCTGACCGCCATCGCCACGGGTAATGGAGAGATACGCAGTGCGCATATGCAGTTCATTAGCACAATACGATATAAACCGTGTGTTCTCATCATCAGGATGCGCTGCGAGATAGAGGACAGATCCAAGTGTCTTCAAGCCCTGCATTTCTTGGAGAATCTCAGAAGATGAGTGTTGATGGGGAATCTGGGCTTGAAATGCAATACTCGAAAAGACCAGAAAGGCAACTAAATATGGGCAACGTGTGCGCAGAGAAAGTATCAGTAGAGTGATTTTCATTCGGCCGAAGTTAGAACTTGACAGTAGATTCTACTCCGATAAATCCTTTGTCCAAAGGAATCACGCCTGCGTAGCGATATTTCTCGCACCTTTGCAGCGCGAAAAACAGGCATTACGTCTGTTTCCTTGACTTAATGAAAACGGCTGTACAGTGAATACACTAAAGCTCATAGCAAAGACCATGCACGGCATGGAAGGCATACTCAGTTGGGAACTGGGAAAAATAGGTGCCACGAATATTCAAATCCTGCGCAGAGCAGTCACCTTCGAGGGTGATATGGAATTGCTATATAGGGCCAATTATGAGCTGCGCACTGCACTCCGGATCATGATTCAGACCTATACTTTCAAGGCAGAAGATCCTACTGAACTTTATAATCAAGCCAAAGAGATTGCTTGGGAAAAACACCTAGGTTTAGATCAAACATTGGCCGTGGATTGCACGGTAAGCTCTGACTTATTTCCGCATTCCAAATACGCTTCACTCAAGCTAAAAGATGCTATTGTAGATCGTTTCAGAGAGAAATTCGGGAGAAGACCTGATGTGGATCCTAAGCGTCCTGACCTTCAATTGAACCTGTTCATCCAAGGTGATCAATGTTATATCTCAGTAGACAGCAGTGGAGATTCTCTTCACATTCGCGGATACCGAAATAGTGGGCACTTATCCCCTCTCAATGAAGTTTTGGCGGCTGGTATGATCGTGCTAAGCGGCTGGACTAAGGATAAAGTTCTTTGGGACCCTATGTGTGGTTCTGGATCTCTCGTGATTGAAGCAGCTATGCTGGCTTCCAACACTCCTGCGGGAATCTGCAGAGAAGATTATGCCTTCATGCGTTGGAATGATTTCGATGAGAAGCTTTGGGAAAAGGTGAAAAAAGAAGCTTTAGCGAAAATCGATAAAACCGATGTGCGTATAAAAGCGGGCGATATCAGTGGAATACATGTACGTATGACGCGCTCCTCAGCAGAGCTCGTTGGATTAGAGGATTGTATCACCTATGAATGTGCTGACTTCTTCGAATCTAAAGGTGAGGGAGAAACCCTGATTATGAATCCGCCTTATGGTGAGCGTCTTGAGCATGAGGATATCATTGGATTCTATGTAGCGATCTCTGATAACCTAAAAATGGATTTCACCGGGAGTGATTGCTGGATGATTAGCAGTAATAATGAAGCGCTGAAGTCTTTCTCTCTTCGTCCTTCTAAGAAGACAGTTTTATATAATGGAGCATTAGAATGCCTCTTCCAGAAATTCGAGTTGTATGACGGCAGCCGTAAAGGAGAACTCGTAGAAAAAGCTGCAAGCTATTCAGATGCAATGTGGCCAGACCCTGACGATTATCGTCCCATGAAGCTCAGAGTGATAGATGTAGAAGAACCTGAGGAGAATAGCCGAGGAAGAGGGCGTGACGACAAAGGAAGTAGAGATACCAGAGGTAGCCGAGACGATAAAGGAAGTAGGGAAGATAGAGGAGGAAGTCGTGATCGAGGAGAATCACGAGGCAGAGGAGCAGACCGAAGCGATAGTAAGCGAAGCCATGGCCCAGGTGGATTCCATTCAGAATCGGGCAACAGAAGAAGCACCCCTACTGAAGGCCCAAAACCAGAGCGCGACCGCACCTATAGACCACCTAGCGATAGAAAAAGGGAAGGCGATAGAGGTGGACAGAAAAGGACTTGGTCCAAAGAAGGAGATGGTTCTTTCAATCCTAAAACCAAGTGGCAAGGCGATCCAGACCGTGCCTTCAAGCAAAGGTCAGAGTGGAAGAAGGACGATACCACTGAGGGGGCACCTAAGCGCGAATGGAAAAAGGACGGTGAGAAATCTACTCGCCCAAAAGGTGATTGGAATAAAGGCACAGAACGCACTTTTAAGTCAGGTGTTGACCCAAAGAAGAGTGGAGATAGGCCGCCATACAGAAAAGAAGGTGAGAGTTCTTTCAAGAAGGATTTCAAAAAGAGTGGAGACCGACCTTACAAAAAAGAGGGAGAAAGTTCGTTCAAAAAAGATTTCAAAAAGAGCGGAGATAGACCTTATAGAAAAGAAGGAGAGAGTTCTTTTAAAAAGGACTTCAAAAAGAGTGGAGATAGACCTTACAAAAAGGATGGCGATAGTTCTTTCAAAAAAGACTTCAAAAAGAGCGGAGATAGACCTTACAAAAAAGAGGGAGAAAGTTCATTCAAAAAGAGCGGAGACCGACCTTATAAAAAGGATGGTGAAAGCTCATTCAAGAAGGACTTCAAAAAAAGAGACGATAAGCCTGCGTACAAGAAAGACGGAGAACGTCCTCCTTTTAGAAAGGATTCAGATGCACCTCGTAGCCCTAGACCTGAAAGACCAAGAGACAGCGAACAGCAATCCTCTCCTAAAAAAGATGATGCAAAAGGTGGCGGATTCAAGGATAAATTCTTGAAGGCTGGCAAGAAGAAGGGGGAGGAATAAGTGGCGGTTCTGCATTAGTTTATGATGAACATTGTCAAGCCAAGTATCTTTCATTCCTTTGCTCCGATTAGGCTAGGTACAATTGTCCTCGTACCTTAAAAAGAATTTATTTATCCATGAATGCCTATTACCTCATCCTCTACGGAACTGCTCTGCTTATCCTTTATGCATACAGAACCGTACATTTGGTTACGGCTCCATGGAATACAAGGCCTAAGTTTATCACGCGAATCAGCTTTCTTCTCGTTGCTTTCTTCGTGTACGTCAGCACTTCTTATCTAGCTGTGAACAGGGATACCTATCGTGAGAATGATTTTTTGATGGATTATGCCATCATTGGCGCCATTACTCTTTCGGTCACTTTGCTTTCCATCTGCGTATTTCAATTGATTGCTGATCTTGTGCTCTTCATCCGTAAAATGCGTTTTCGTGCCTTGGCCAGTAAGAGGCCAGGTTTGGAACTTCAACGCAGAAGTTTCTTGAACAAATTTGCACTCGGAATCGGGGGCGTGATGCTGGGTTCTTTTCTCTGGGGTATGACCAAGGGGAAATATGGATGGCGCATCATGAACAACTTCCTCTCCTTCGATACCCTTCCAAAGTCTTTTGACGGCATGCGCATTGTGCAGATTTCAGACTTACACCTTGGCAGTTTCAAGGATAATTTTGAACCTCTTCGTGAAGCTGTACAGATGATCAATGACCTGGATCCTGATTATATATTCTTCACAGGTGACCTCATCAATGAAGACCCTGCTGAAGGTGAAGCTTGGATAGAGATTATTCGAGCATTAAAAGCCAAAAAACAGAAGTTCGCCATCCTAGGAAACCATGACTACGGCTGGGGAGACGTGACCGAAGAGGATATGGACAGAATCAGCCTAGGTGTTATTGAGCTGAATGAACGTATGGGATTCAAAGTCCTCGCGAATAGCCACGAAATCCTCGAGCATAACGGGGAGAAAATAGGATTAGTAGGTGTGGAAAACTGGGGCTTTTCTGAGCAGAAATGGTTCCCAATGCGTGGTAATTATAAGCGCGCTATTGAAGGTATGGAGGATGTTCCATTTAAGATTCTCTTAAGCCATGACCCCACGCATTGGGATCATCACATATTAGAAAAGGAAAACGTGGATCTGACCTTGGCAGGGCATACGCATGGAGGTCAAATGGGAATCCGTATTCCTGGAATTATGGAGCTTTCAGCAGGTAAACTCTTTTACAAGCATTATGCGGGATTATATACCCAAGGGAAACAACATCTCTATGTAAACCGTGGAATGGGCTTCCTCATCTTTCCAGGGCGTGTAGGCATGCCTCCTGAGATTACCTTGCATGTCTTGAATCGCTCTGAGGGGCAAGCATAAAAAAGGCCACCGTTCAGGTAGCCTTTCTTCTATATATTTTTCTCTAAATCAATGTCCAGCCTCTTCTTGGTTGTGGTCATGACCCTCATGGGCATCATGATCATGAGCTTCTTCTGTTTTAGCTGGAGCAGCTCCGTGATGTGCATCTTCGATATGCTCAGTTCCATGCGCATCATGCCCATCATGGCTGTGCTCTTGAGGTATATGACTCCAATGAGACATGAAATACATGAATGCCAGCGCACATACTGCGACAATCATTATAGGACGAGAAATCATGGTATTCTTCTTTTCAGACATGGAGATGCTTTTTCTAAAGGCAAATATCGAATATTCTGCGCTAATTCAAGCGAAACCTATTCTTCTCCATATTCAAAGGCGGTCATCTTGAACTTGATTCCCGTGCGCAAGGTCTGAATACCTCCGCTGAGCGTGTATTTGAGAGTATCTAGTTGCTTATAGACCATTCCTACCTCATAGGCATAGATTTCCTCAGCAAATTCCCTTTGAATCAGATTACTCACATTTCTTTGATTCACCGTTACGGTGCGCGGAAAAGACAAAGTCCCAATATTCATCATCGCATCAATGTCTTCGTAGTGATAATTCCAAGTGGAAAAGGTGTTCTGTACATTTCCATCCCATTCTACTTCAGCATTCACAGGAAAAGACATTCTGATAAAACGCACATTCTCTTCCACTTTCTCAGCGGTAGTCTGAGTTCTATTCGCTACCCAAATGTTCTTGAGCACCCAAGGATCAGCACTCGTATTTCTATGAGATCGTTTTATGCGAGCTGTTGGTCTGCCTTCTAGATCTATGAAGGTGCTGTCAATGTATTCTTTGACCTGAAAATGAAAAGTATCCTGAATACCCGAAGGGATGTCGAAGACGATGCTATCTACATCATAAGCGATGTAATGACCTTGTTCTATTTGGTAAAAGGAATAGCCTGCATCTTTAGGTTCAGCAAATTCTGTCTTGCAGGAATACATTCCCATTACACAAATCACTATGCCTATTCTGATTTCCCTCATTTCAGCTGACCTTCTTCGTATCGTTCTTTCTTGGTAGGCACTCCCGCTTCATTGAAATACTCAACCAAGCCATCCAATAGATCATTCTTATAATTCCCTTTCATCTTGATCAGGTTTCCTGACTTCACTTCTTTCATGAACTTCTCCCCTGTCAATGGATCCGCAACCTCAGTCAATGAAAAGCTTGCATCTTCATGATAATATACGAATGGGCCTTCTTTCAACCCATTCTTATAGTTGATCTCGGCCAATATAATCTTGTCAGGGCCGTATTCATAGAATAACCCATTCTCTCTCTTCTCCTTTTTCACCGCTCCTTTTCGGTAGAGCATTTGCATATGAATGCTTCCATCTTCATTGAAATAGAACCATGTCCCTTCTCTCAATCCATTTATATACTTCCCGCTGATTTCCTTCTTTCCATTGCGATAATAAAAAGTCATTTGCCCTCCATATTGATCAAGTAAGAAAAAGCCTTCCAAATAGAGCATCCCATCTTCGAAATACTGTTTCCAAGCTCCATCACGTAGGTCATTTTTCCATGTGAGTTCTTCGCCAAGCTTGCCATCAGGGAAGTACACTTTCTCTTCACCGTGCTTTTTACCTTTGAGCCAATTCTCTGATGAAGAAAGATTCTCTTTCTCATCGTAATACTTCCATAGGCCGTCCTTCAACTTATCATAATAGACACCCTCGGCCATTAGAGCGCCTTTTATGTAATAAGTCAAGGCATGCACCTGAAGCGGATCAGCCTGATACTGCATCTCTGCTTTCTTTGGCCCTTCCTTGTAATAATAGATGAAGGTTCCAAATGGAATATCATTCTTGAATTGGCCGGTGTAGTATACCTGTTCAGTATTCTCAAAATATTTCTTGAACAAGCC
>CALFHF010000226.1 GCA_937875855.1 uncultured Flavobacteriales bacterium | reverse complement strand
TGTTCAACTCCATACGCTCATCTAAATCCTCTTCTTCCTCTTCCATCTGCACCCCAACGTCCAAGAGGTCTTCACTCTGAGATAAGGTCAAGGATCTTTTATCCTTTCTTATCTTGTCAAGGGCAGTATTCACCATTATTCTTCTAATCCAACCTTCCAAAGAACCATCCTGGTTAAACTTATCAAGGCTTTGAAAAACCTTGATGAATCCATCCTGAAGAATGTCTTTAGCCTCATCTCTATCTCCTGCATATCGCATGCAAATCGATAACATTTTGCCATAGAATTCCTTGTAGAGTTGTCGTTGTGCCTTTCGGTCATTTGACAAGCATCCATCAATCCATTCTAGATATTCGGCTTTATTGGCATTCATTTCAGAGACGTGCCTAATTTTAATTGGTTGCCTTGCGAGATGAACTTTTTCAATTTTTCCTGAAAAAGTTTTTCTTTTCAGACCGGCTGAAGATATGTAATAATCTATTTAAGATGAATCCATCCTTGAATGCTTGCAAAGAACCTATACATTCGCCCTCACATTTCTCATTTATTTAAACCCAATACCCTTTTATCACTATGAAAGTCACTGTCGTAGGCGCTGGAAACGTAGGAGCCACATGTGCTAATGTTCTGGCACACAGAGAAGTAGCAAATGAAATCGTCCTTTTGGACATCAAGGAGGGCTACGCTGAAGGCAAGGCCTTGGACATATGGGAAACATCTCCTATTAATATGTATGACTCAAGAACTGTGGGAAGTACCAATGATTACACAAAGACTGCTGATTCTGAGGTGATTGTTATCACATCAGGGATTCCAAGGAAGCCTGGAATGAGCCGTGATGACCTTATCGCAACCAATGCTGGTATCGTGAAATCAGTGACGGAGAACGTAGTGAAGCACTCACCTAATGCTAAAATCATCTGTGTTTCTAATCCGCTAGATGTAATGACTTACGCTACATATTTGACTGCTAAGAAGAAGAGCAATCAGGTATTCGGTATGGCCGGTATCTTAGATACAGCTCGTTATCGTTCATTTTTAGCCCTAGAATTGGATTGCTCACCTAAGGATATTCAAGCGGTATTGATGGGAGGACATGGAGATACCATGGTTCCACTTCCAAGATATACTACTGTAGGTGGAATTCCTGTGACTGAATTAGTAGCTCCAGATAAATTAGAAGCGATTATCGAAAGAACTAAGAAAGGCGGAGGAGAGATTGTTAATCTTCTTGGAACATCGGGATACTATGCTCCTGGAGCAGCTGCTGCTCAGATGGTAGAAGCCATCGTAAAAGATCAGAAGAGAATCTTCCCAGTATGTGCTT
>CALFHF010000225.1 GCA_937875855.1 uncultured Flavobacteriales bacterium | reverse complement strand
GATTGACCTGATGAGATTCGCCCTGCCTATCCTAGCCCCCTGAAAATCCTTCTAGGAATCTATGTCTATGCCTTGGGACGTTCGTTCATAGATCATTGAGGTCGATAAGTTCTAAGTAAGGTTCTAACCTATCAAGAGATTTGAAAGCCTTAACACCTTTAAAATAAATTTCATCAGTGAAATTCTCTGCGTAGAAGTCACCAATTGCATAGAGTTGAATCCTAACCGTTCCTTCGTAACGATCACCGATATAAGGACCATGATCGTGGCAAATCTCAATCTGTTCGCATTCCTCTAGCTGGGTGAACTCTTCTATCGTCATGAAATGATGGTATATAAGAAAGTCCTATTCTCAAAAAGGATAGAACTTCAATTCACCATCCTCATTCCTTATGTACGCCCCAATAAGGACGCCTTCGGGATCATAGATATAGATAGAACCATCTACCTGTTCACGGTAGGTAAATTCAATCAGACCCGTTTCCGCATTCCTCTGAGTGACAGTGCCATCTGCAGATTGGTCGTAAACTGATTCTCCTGTCTGTGCTAATGCTGTCATGCTCATGAATAGCATGAAAAAGAGATGGATGAGAGTTTTCATGAAAGAATTGGATAGTTTGGAAATAGTCTCTTCAGTAGAACGAAGGGGCATTCAATCTTAGTATATCATCAGAAGATTTGTTAAGTTTTCACTCGAGAGACTTATAACTCGTTGAACAGGAAATAGACTACTTGAGCAATGACACTCAGGACCATGAGGAGGATGAGAATCGCCCTGCCTATCCTAGCCCCCTGAAAATCCTTCTAGGAATCTATGTCTATGCTTTGGGCCTTCCTTCATGGCTTAAACAAGGTATTGCTTTAATTTTCATGACATTTTAATTATGGGTAATTGTAATCTTTTTTGAAAAACAACCTACGTCTCATTCCAAGAAAGAAATAGAATGCTTTTTCACTGAATATGAAGTGATTATCCTAGAGAGGTTTTGCTTCATGATTTGATATTTATAAATACCCCATAAATCTGATCCAATGACCTTAACGACCATAGAAGCACTATCTCTTTGCTTTGGACAATATACCATGCCTCCACACAGAAGTTGTTAAATGCGAAAAGATTGATCTTCCAGCCCTGTCATTTGTCTGGAACGCGCCATTCTCCCATTGATGGGATTACTTTCATCTAAGGTCATGAGGTTGTATTCATATAGGGTCATGGTCGAAAGGTAGGAAGTTGGTCGATAATGGCCTTAGAAACTTGATCGTTGGATAGAGTGTTGAAAATGAAAAACCCATCTACCTGATAAACAAGTAGATGGGCAATCAATCCGCGGTGAAGGGGGGATTCGAACCCCCGGTACCATTTCTGGCACGCATGTTTAGCAAACATGTGGTTTCAGCCACTCACCCACCTCACCGATTCCCATCGGTAAAAACGCGGGGCTGCAAAAGTAATAATCTCAAATACATTGGAACAGGGATAACTGAGAATTGAATTGATTATTCGAAACTTTCTCAGAAATCGAAGCGCTGAGCGTGTTAAGCTCCATTCTCCATTCCAACTCGTATTCATATTTTGAATCCCTTACAGTCTTTACTGACTATAATTTAAACCTAATTTTACATCATAACCTGAATGGGTGAAAAGAGCCTGGATAATCATAGCGTGTATCTTGTTCTTGGGAACGCTTCGCGCCCAAGTCCCCAGCACTTGCTTTGAGATAGAAAGCATTCTGGTAGATGCATGTGCTCAGGGAAATAGCTGCAATTCCAATGCGGACCCAGCCTGCCAATGCGAAGGCAAGAATGAGATGTTCCGCTTTATCGTTGGCCCTGATGACTTGGATACAGGCGATATGGTGTGTGACTGGCCTAATGGTGGGAATCCATGGCGGGGCGTTTGTCAGAATGCTGGTACCGCAGCTACCGTGGCTGAATTGAACGCTACTATACTCAACTGCGGGTGGCTTCTAGAACCTACAAATGGGATTCTTCCTGCAGGCAAACCAGTGCTCATGATCACCAGTACTGACATGTGTACCGCTTCTAATTCCTTCGCGGGCCTCTCAGATACCCTCATCATTATCTTCCAATGCAGCGGAAACTACACGGGCCATTTTGCCAATTACAATAACATGGGAAATAACCTGCGCACCTTGGAGGTTAACTTCGGGCAGCCTTGTGATGACATCGTCACCTATAACCGCTCTTTTTTGATAGATCAGTCAGGATTGAACACTGCTGCTAACGGAGCTAGAGTAGATTTTACTTGGCCAGGTGCAGCCTCCTATCATAACGATGGATGCACCGCACCTGTATCCCAGGCCACCTTCGATGCGGGAGTCAATGAGACTTTATGTCCTGGAGATGTGGTCCAATTGGCTGCTGAAGTGAGCTCTGACTATTCCAATGTCTATTGGTCAGGAGGAGATGGAACCTTCTCTGATATTAACGACTTGGACGCCACCTATACCGCTGGCCTAGGAGATGGGGAAGAGATCATCCTCACCTTGAATGCCGAAGGATGCACTGGCCCCATCACAGATGAAATCACGGTATTTAATCTAGCCGATGCATTGACAGGAATAGACTCTCAAGGCTTAACGGCCATCTGTTCAGGAGAGTCCCTGACCTTGAGCGCAATAGGTTCTGGGTTCTTTACCTGGTCAACGAGCGTCACGGCACCAAGTATTACAGTATCAGCAGCAGGAACATATACAGTTAGCGTGACTAATGCGTGCGGAACAGATTCAGAGAGCATTACCATCACGGAGGAACTAAGTCCAAGTGTGAATGTTTTGAATCCCATGCAAGAGCTCATCTGCGCTGGAGAGACCGTAGAATTGAATGCGAGCGGAACGGGTGGAATCATCACCTGGTCTACCTTGGAAACAGGTCCAACCATAGAAGTAGATGCCGCCAATTGGTATTACGCTACCATAAGTAATAACTGCGCTGTGGTTATAGACAGCGTGCAGGTTCAGATTACTGCATTTCCTGAGGTAGAAATAAGCCCCAATGAACCCTTGAGTATTTGCCAAGGAGGAACGCTGGTGCTCAATGCTGCAGGTATAGGAAATTTTACATGGAGCACTTCTGCAGTAGGAGCTACGCTCAATGTTACTCAAGCAGGAACCTACAGCGTGCAAGCCACGAATATGTGTGGCACAGCTACCGATGAGGTAGTGGTGAGTTTCGGAGGATTTCTGCCTGATGCCCAGATAGCTGCTGATGATTTAAGTCTCTGTCCGGGTGATATGACGGTGCTTATGGGTAGCGGTGGAGACAGCTATGAGTGGAATGGTGCAGCAGCAGGAGCAGAGCTGGTCGTAGATGAAGCAGGAGCCTATGTGCTTACTGCGCTTAATGACTGTGGTTCTGATCAAGCTACAGTGAATGTGATATGGGATCAAGTGCCTGTCGCTAATCTGACGAATGGGAATCAATTTGCCATCTGTAATGGTGACCAAGCTTTAGTCCAAGTGTCAGGAACGGGAACGTTTCATTGGTCAGATGGAGCAGTAGCGAATAGCCAAGTATTCGGAGAGACGGGTGAGTATTACGTATACGCACAAGCAACTTGCGGAACTGACACCGCCTTTTTCGAAGTAGTAGAAGAGCAGATTATCGCTCAGGCTTTTGTCACTCCGGTTTCGGGTGAAGCCCCATTAGAAGTAGAGTTCAGCAATGAAACTGCGAATGCATCTATCATTCAATGGGTTTTTGAGCTAGGACAAGTAGGATCAGGTCAAGAAGCCATTCATACCTATGATGAGTCGGGAACGTACACCGCACAATTGAATGTCACTTCAGCGCTGGGATGCAAGGATAAATTGAACATTGCCATAGTGGTGGGAGCATGTTCGTTCAGGCTTTATTTGCCAAATTCATTCACACCTGATAATGACGGAGTGAATGACCAGATGAAAGTTGAAGGTCAATGTGTGCGCGCATTCGAGTGGCACATTTTCGACAGATGGGGAAGGGAAGTCTTCTTTTCCCAAGACAAAGATGCCCGCTGGTCAGGAGCTGATGCATCAGGTTATGCAGTCTCAGATGGAGACTATCCGTATTGGGTGCAGATATTAGACAGCAACGGAGAAACTCACCGATTCTCGGGAAGTATTACGGTACTGCGTTAGTCTTCGTCTTCAGAATCTTCAGGGGCAGTTG
>CALFHF010000224.1 GCA_937875855.1 uncultured Flavobacteriales bacterium | reverse complement strand
GTGGTTCCGTATGCGAACCACCGTTATAGCCTGTATTTAATAGGTTAGTGTATGCCTGTAATTGATAATCTAGGATGAGATCCTCACCAGTTGTAATAGCTGATCCAAGTTCAACCATAAGTGGATCCACACCTTGGCCTGGACACCATCCTGCACGGTCATAGAGCCATGTTCCTGCCTGATTATCACAGTCATTAAACTCGCAATCATTTTTCCACAAGAAATGAGATTGGAAATCAACACCATTCACACTTACTTGATGCGTTTTAGGAGAGAACTCGGCAGCATTATCAGTGTTTGCTTGTCCATGTCCGCTCACGGTCAGGCGGAACTGCGCATCTTGTGCTAAGGGATGTATGCTCTGAATACTATTCGGAAGGTCATCGTCATTTCCAGGGTCTCCGTAGACCCAATTATCGGTGTCATAAATAGGAGTCACCCGTTGAAACGGATGATCCACAGTTTCCATGGCATACGTTAGGCTCACGTTGAGCATCCAACCACTGGCCCCCCACACTTGGATGTAGCTGAGGAAATCACAATCGCCTTGCAAGATAGATTTGAAACTGGTCACATCAATAATCCATGGGCCACATGCTTTTCCATAGGGAGTGATGAATCTGGCTAATTCATATGTGATGCCATCTTTGACCAACGAGATTTTAGCGGGCTGATCCCAAGGGTCACAGCCACTTGTAGGACAATCTACCCAGATGTTCATGAGGATGGTTCCGTAAGCTGAATTATTCTCAGGCAAGGAAACGTGGCTCACATGGCTCTGTCCTGCAGCAGAGAAATTATGCTGCACCGCCTCGAAGATCATTAGAGTATTCGGCCCAGCAAGAGGAGCGAAGCTGGTTTCCTGCGCATCATTCAGGGAATTGCTGTCATCCATGAGACTTACATTCACAACAAGTGCATCTGTACTGCCATTGCTAAGTACAGCCTCATTAAAGGTGTGTAGGTAGCTTTCTCCGGGCGCCAGCGTGACATTCACTTGTTCACTCACCGCAGTTCCACCATTGAAGGTATAGGATACCTCGAAGGAAGTCACTGGATCCAATCCGTTGTTCTTAAAGCGTGCTTTCACTTGGGAAGCACCACCTGAAAGTGTGACTGCATCAGGAGAAAGAATAGCCTCAGTCTTCATATCTAATCCTGGAATAGTGTAGCCACTCTGCCAAGGGCTCGTCCCGAAATTCACCAAAGTACCATCTGTAACGCCTGGAGCTATGTGATTACTTGCAATGGTTCCTGAGGTCTCATCTAACTTATAGTATGCCACGAGTCCTGAAGTTGTATTGGTCAAATCGACCGCTTGATTCATAGCGATATCTGACTCGCTTCGCACTACATTCCAGATTCGTACTTCATCAATACGCCCGTCAAAAACCCTTCCCGAAAATCCGGAACTTTCGCCTATGAGTAAGGCAGTATTCGCAGTCATGGATGCAGGGCAGGAGCCACTTCCTACAAGGCTTCCATTGATGTAGATGCGAGATTGGCCGCCATCAAGAACGGCCGCTACGTGATACCATGTATCCGTGCTCATTACAGGGCCGCTGATGATTTCATTCCAGTTAGATCCAGTTCCCACGGTGAAACTTAGGGTGCCATTCGCACCGCAGCGTAGAACAAAACCTCGCTGTGGATCCAAGTCCTTTCCTATGATCGTTCCTTGCCAAACATTGGGTTTCCATGCATTGGCATAGATCCAAGCTTCAATCGTAAATCCGTTTGTGAGGGTATAGATAGGGTCATTGAGCATGACCACTTTATCATTGACCCCGTCAAAAAGTAGGCTGTTATTCTGAGCCTGTGTCTGAAGGACAATGAAGAGTGTGAAAAGAAGGACTGTACGTTGGAACATTATGTATGATTTTAGGTTGGACAAGATAGGATTAGCCATTAACCCCGCCAATTTTCAAGTAGACAATTTGCCGACCTTTCTTGATACGCTATGCAATTTTCAACGTCTATATAGTGTTCTCTCGGAGAACATGGAATGAAGAACACAGTATAAACACACAGCGAGCATCAGCTCAATGATACGTTCTTAGATAAGGCTAAAGGCCTTTCTTTCTTCCCTTTAATTTCGAACACATGAAAAAGCAGCTAGGGTTCTTTCTGGGTATAGGTTTTATAATGCTTTCGGTCAATAGCTCCGCGCAGAGCTATGCATTAGTTGCAGGCCTTCGCATGGGAAATGGTCCTGATGTCAGGACATTCGGGGTAACAGCGGCATATCGCATTTTCGAGCGCACAACTATAGAGGGTATAGCTCAATCTAATTTTGATGATGTGCACACTGCTCACCTTTTGATCAGAGAGCACAGGCCATTCATAACAAAGCGCTTGAACATCTATTTCGGAGCGGGATTATCAGCGGGCCTTGAGCGCAGCAGATTTCAGGACGAAGCGAATAATATAGTAGGCTATGCGATTAGAAACGAAACAATGGGAGTGGATTTGCTCGCTGGAATCGAATTGACCATGCTAAAATACGCGGTCTGCTTAGACATAAAACCTAATTTCAATGTGGTAGGACGTGAACCTTGGATTGAGAATCAAGTAGGGATTTCAGTGCGTCCGGTGATTATCTCAGGTGCAATGAAGAACAAGAGAAGGAGGGAGCGAGACAGGACTAAAAAAGACAGTCAGAGGGAAGAACGTATTCAGAGTGGTGACACTAAGTTCGGAGATAAATTCATAAAGTTCTTCTACAAGGATTAAGTCCAATGTTGTCCTGACCTATGCTTGAGCACATATGCGCTCAAGAACATCATACATCCAAAACTAGCTAATGACATCATGAAGATGGGAGATATACCGATGAATAAATGGCTGAACTGATCCATCTGTTGATCTATCAAGTGTAAATAGGGATTACTCTTAGCTGGCACAGAAGAACTTGACTTCATAGACCATGCGATAAGCAACAAGAATCCCAAAGCATTGATAATCCATGCTTTAGGTGAGATTAATGGTTTCAGAGCCAGTTTAGGCTGCTCTGCTTGCAAGAATTCCTTCATGATGGCATCACTCATTCCGCTGGGGGCCTTCTTTACTTCCTGATGTTGCAGAATGCGCTTTAACGCCTCGTGTTCATGTTTATGATCCATGTCTAAGTATTTCAATTGTTTCTTTAGGCAAGACTCTTTCTAAGTTCAATGCGAGTTTTTTCCTTGCTCTGAAGAGTCTCACTTTAATAGCACCTTCGGTCATTCCAGTAATCTCACTCAATTCTGCAATGGGATACTCTTGCAAATGATAGAGTTCAATCAATAAAGCGTCCGTTTCTTCGAGCTGCGTGATAGATGTTTCTATCAGTCCACGTTGCTCTTTCTCCTCCAAAATGGATAATCCCGCTTCCAAGGTAGACCAAGAAGCCTCTTGATGCCCATCTATGTCGTCCTCCTTGGGTTTACGCCTGCGCTTCTTCAGCATGTCAAGGCAAGTGGTATAGGTGATTCTATACACCCATGTATTGAGTTTGCATCTTCCCTCGAAGACGGGCATCTGTTTCAATGCCTTCATCAAAGCATCTTGAGCAGCTTCCTGAGCATCTTCTTTGTTCCCTAGGATTCTGTATGACTGAGCGAACACAGCATCCTGATGAGAAAGCACGAAGCGCTCTACGCTAATCGGCTCTTTACGCAGGATTCCTGCGATGAGATGCTGTTCATCAGTTGGGTTCATTCTTTGTTTGGACGACAGCGTTAAGGTATCGGTTACACACTCGTTATCTTAAAATGAAAAAAGAAAAGGCGTAACCTCTGAATCGAAAGTGTCGTCATAGGTTTAAATCGCAATACTTAAAGATATGCACTTAGAAGAAATATTAGTCCCCATGTCCGTTTTTGCCTGCACGTTTGGCATATTCTACCTCTACTTCACCACGCGTCATAGAGAACGCATGTCCTTGATAGACAAAGGAGCTGACGCAAGTCTGTTTCAGACCAAGAGAGACTCTAGTTCTGAAGGAAGACGCTTGGTTATATTGAATCTCGCGCTTACCGCTGTGGGTGTAGGATTAGGCATCACCATGGCCATATTCCTATATCAAGCGACAGGAGAGGAAGCCGTATATCCAGCATCCATATTCCTAATGTCAGGACTCGGTTTGTTAGCGAGTTATTTCATTGGGAACAAGAAAAAGGACTGATTGAACCCTGGCCATCATGACGAGAAAGCTGGTCATGATGGCCATTGTTCATTTAATTCTCCAAGAAAATAGGGTGCAGCGTTTCGTATTACGCGAGGTTCTCCCATATTTGCATGCAGATGATTTTAAGATTCATACTTTTCCTAGCAATCAATTTTGCTGGACTCGCCATAGGTTCTTTTTTCACGACTGCCGTGACAGAACCATGGTATCTGGGATTGCTGAAAGCGCCTTGGACTCCGCCAGGATGGGTATTCGGGGCTGCATGGATACTGATCATGGTCTGTTTCTCTGCCTTTCTGGCTAAGGCTTACAAGGAAGATGAAGGAACCGTGCGCAAGGAATTCATCTTGGTATTTTCCGGAGCATGGGTATTGAATGTGATCTGGAATCCTGTGTTTTTTCACTTCCATAAAGTTACTATGGGGCTCTTTATCATTTCACTGTTGGCCCTTTTTGTCTTTCGTTTCTTCCAATATGGCATCAGGGATATGAAGTGGGAGTGGGTTTTAATCCTGCCATACCTCATTTGGATTCTCATCGCTACGTCCCTGAATTTCTATATCGTCTTGTATAACTAAGACCTTAGCGAAAGATCCGTGGCCTCTTCGGGTTAAAAAAACAATCAGAACATGAATCTATCTCGAAGATGACTCATAGAACGATCTTTAAAAAGAAAAGCCTGCCTTTTTAAAGACAGGCTTGATCAACATACACTCATTGGTTTATTGGATGATGATTCGCTCAGTGAACATGCCTGATTGCGAGTTCAAAATGAGCACATAGACTCCTTTTTGGAGATGTCTGAAGTCAAGTTCTTTGTGAATTTCTCCTCCTTTCAATTGCATAGACAAGAGTGTCTTTCCTAGAAGATCATTCAGCATCAAGGTTATTTCTTCTTGATATTCAGTGACCAAATCCATGTGAAAGATTCCATTGCTAGGATTAGGGTATACATTCAGCTGGATGTCTTCATTTTCAAATGCTTTCGTACCCAATAAAGCCGCAGAACCTGATGCCGGCACCATAAACGTAGAGGAAGGGGAAATTCCTGACCAATCACTGAATCCAGACCCATCAGCACATTGACATCGCACCTCGTAGCCATAGGTCTTTCCTATTACAAATGGAATTGTAGGATTGTTATACAAGACGATATTAAAATTCACGGTGCTTCCATTGGTCTGGCTGAGTATCTGTGTGTTACTCATATTTTGGAATATGGGTGTGGTAGTTCCAGCGCTAGCATCGGAGATTCGGCCTCCTTTCACTTCGCATGAAGATGTGCCTTCGGCATTGTTCCAAGTTGCATTGACTCTTGGATTCGTTCCGCCAAAGCCTATTTCTACTATGTCCAAATTTGAAGGAACTTGGCAAACTTGGCTAGGACAGGAAGAACAAGAATTCCAGCAGACCTGAGGCAATACTTCATCAGTACTCAAGTTGATGATCCTATTCGTGAAGATATCAGTGGTATTGGTGCAGGGCTCTCCAGGAGTGAAACTCTCCGCATCAGCCCAATTATCAAGGCTAAACTTGTACTCATGTGCCCCAAAGGGAAGCGAGATGGTAGTGCTATAGACTCCATTACCATCTGGATCAGTCATGGGGTTGCATTCTCCGCACCAACCGTTGAATCCTCCGCTTAGATTCACGTTAGTGAAAGGGTTTGGATATTCATTCATATCCACTTGGAAAGTCACTTCAGAGAAGTCGTTGCAGCCTGTGCATTCTTCCCAGCAAACGGTGGGTAAGATGGCTTCATCGGCTACTTGAACGAGGCGATTCACGAATTCACCGGTAGTCAAGGTACAGGACTCTCCTCCCGTTAAGGTTTCAGAGAGTGCCCATCCGTTCACCGTGAATTTGTATTCATAAGCCCCTGCAGTCAGAGGCACGGTGATTGACCAGAGACCGTTTCCTTGATTTTGCATAGGGGCACAGGTACCGCACCAGGCATTAAAATTACCGTTCAAGTACACGATATCTGTAGCGCTGAGTCCAAGGTCTGTAACGTCCACATTGAAAGAGATATCATAAATCCCGATAGGGTCCTGATAGACCCTTACATAGTCCACATCTATCTGACTTGGGAAAACAGTATTTCCGTTAGGGCCAGCATTGGTGATGGCGAGATTCAAGATAATGAACCAATCACTGCTGTTAAAAGGCCAGTTTATATTAGAAGGGTAGGAGGACGGAGTAACTGCGTGGAATAACTGATCATCTACATACCAAGCGATATTGTTCTCAGACCAGATGACCGAGTACAGGTGATAATCATCAGCATAAGAACCAAGGTTCAAGTTTGAGGAACCAACGGAATAAGTGCTTCCGCCTCCGCATACACCTGTGTGCGCTGCTCCTGTGGTGGCGTTGGAATTTCCATCATGACCCCATTGTTCCATAATGTCTATCTCACCATTCTCTGGCCAGCATCCACCATTGGGAAGCATCCAGAAGGCAGGCCAATAGCCTTGTCCATCTATGGTTTTGATACGGGCTTCTACCTTCCCATACCGGAACTCGAACTTGTCACGGGTGAGAATCTTGGAAGAAGAATAGAAATAGGGATTGTTTCCACTATAGATGTCTGAAATACCTTGTGGTTCTTGGCGCGCTTCTATGGTCAATACTCCACCAGCTACTGTTGTATTCTGTTCTTGATAGTATTGAAGTTCATTATTCCCCCATCCATTGAGCCCTTGTACTGCTCCAGTTCCACGGTCTTGTGTCCAATTATTGGTATTGAGGGATGTGCCATTGAATTCATCGGCCCAAATCAATTGCCAGTTCTGGGACTGGGAGGTGATGGTGAGAAAGAAGAAAGAAAGAAGGACGAAATATTTCATAGAAGTAAATTAAAAAAAAGAGCCCCACCCTTAAACAGTTGGGGCCCTTTTGTCGAAATGAAAACTTTGATTATTTGATAATGACACGTTCAGTAACCACTCCAGAAGAAGTTCTTAAAGATAGCATGTAGATTCCAGCATCCAATGAACTCACGTCAACACGAGCGTTCATAGCGGTTCCGCTGTTACGCTCTTGAAGCACAGTTTGTCCAAGGGCATTAATCAAGTTAATCTCTACAGAACCTTCTACAGTCAATTCCATTTGGATATTTAGCATAGCGTCTGCTGGGTTAGGATAAACGCTCATTGCATTAAGACCAGCTTCGAGAAGCTTAGTGCTTGATACAGCAGCAGTAGCAGGAAGTCCAGGAACAACAAACGTAGCACCAGGTGTAATACCTGACCAAGCAGAGAATCCTGAACCATCAGCACATGCACAACGCACTTCATACCCATAAGTCTTACCAATCACGAATGGAATGGTAGGGTTATTATAAAGGGCAATATTGAAATTCACAGTCGTTCCGTTAGTCTGGGTCAAAAGCTTAGTGTTTGTAGGGTTCTGGAACACAGGATTTGCAGTTCCTGCAGAAGCATCAGAGATCCTTCCGCCTTTCACTTCACAAGAAGCAGTTCCCTCAGCATTTACCCAAGTTGCGTTCACACGTGGGTTGGTCGTTCCGAATGCGATCTCTACTACATCCATATTGGTAGGAACTTGGCAAACAGGTTCAGCACATGCATCACATGACTCCCAGCAAAAAGCAGTAGTAGTCATATCACCAGAAACAGTAATCGCACGGTTAACGAATTCAACACCAACAGTACAAGGGGCACCAGTTACAAATTGCTCTGCAGCTTCAGTAGGAGCTGTAGGATCTACAATGAACTTGTACTCATAAGCAGCGTTAGTCAATGTCAATGTCACCACATAGATTCCATCACCATCAAAATCAGTCATTGGGTTGCAACCTGAACACCATCCATTGAACGAACCGAAAACGGCTACTTCAGTGAAAGCAACAGTGTATTGACTCATATCCACTATGAAGGTCACGTCAGATGTGTTGTTGATACCACAGGCATCACAACTAGCATAACAAGGAGCACCTAATGAACTAGTACCAGTCACATTTATAAAACGGTTAGTGAACCCGCTAGTAGTTATAGTACATGAAGTTCCTGGCGTTAAGTTTTCGCTAGTAGCCCAGTTGTCCAAAGAGAATTTATACTCATGGGCACCATTAGGTATGCTTACTGTTGCAGTGTAGATACCACTTCCTGGACCAGTCTCGGTCATAGGATTTGCATCTCCGCTCCAAGCATTAAAGGTTCCGCTCACATATACAGTGGTGAATGGATCTACATAATCGTTCATATTAACAAGGAATGTGACATCTGAGTTGATAACAACTCCACAAGCCGCACAAGAGTTCCAGCACACCACATCAAGAGTAGCATCACCAGAGGTGTTGTGCACTCTATTCGTATAGCCAGGCCCGCTCACAGTACAAGAGGCACCAGGGGTTAAGGACTCTTGATCAGTCCAGTTATCAGTAGTGAACTTATATTCTTGGGCACCTTCTCCGAGTGTTAAGGTAAGAGCGTATACTCCGCTTCCAGGAGCGGTCTCAGACATAGGATTAGCATCTCCGCTCCATCCGTTGAAGGTTCCGCTCATATAAACGGTAGTGAATGGATTTGCATACTCATTCATATCAACTTGGAAGGTGACATCCGAAGTAACTACAACTCCACACGCAGCGCATGAGTTCCAACACACTACATCTAGTGTAGTAGCTGCAGCTACATTATGAGATCTATTAGTGAAACCACCACTGGTAACTGTGCAGGACGACCCTGGCGTCAGAGACTCTTCTCCAGCCCAGCCATCAACAGTGAATTTATATTCAATCGGTCCAGCAGGAATATCTACAGTAATAGCGTAAACACCGCTTCCTGGAGCGGTTTCAGTCATAACGGCACATGGGCCGCACCAACCATTGAAAGTACCGTTAAGGTTAACTGTAGTGTATGCACCAGCATATTCATTCATGTCCACTTGGAACGTGACGTTGTTTTGTGCAAATGCGCTTATTGAAAAGCAAATTGCTAAAAGGCTTAATAGTTTTTTCATCAGTATTATGGTATTTGTTTGAATGTAAATATAGTACAAAGTACCATAAGTCCTAGGAAATGTTGATATTTAAAGGGCTAGAGAGGCATTATTAACAATATAATTGCTCCTCAAGCCTGATTAGACGGGAAGAATAGAGGAGATTAACAAAAAACGTTAAAAGCAGGAAAATCCTCCTACGAAGGACTCCGAGGTCGTCTATCCATTCAGCTTGAATTTGTATTCACCAGGTTCTGCTGCCAGAGGTACCGTGATGGAGCAGATGCCGTTTCCTTAATCTTGCATAGGAGCGAAAGTGCCGCACCAGTCATTGAAATTACCGTTCAGGTGAACAACATCTGTGGCGTTGAGTCCAATGTCGGTCAAATCCATATTGAAAGTGACATCATAGCTCCCAAAAGGATTCTGATAAAGCCGCACATAGTCCAGGTCTATCTGACCTGGGAAAACAGTATTTCCATTTGGGTCAGCAGTGGTGATATCAAGGTTCAAGAGGATGAAACAATCACAGGTATTAAAAGGCTAGGTAAGGTTAGAAGGATAGGAGGAAGGCGCAACGAAATATTTCATAGAAGTAATTTAAAAAAAGAACCCCACCCTTAACCAGTTGGGGCCCTTTTGTCGAAATGAAAACTTTGATTATTTGATAAGGACACGCTCAGTAACCACTCCAGAAGCAGTTCCTGCAGAAGCATCAGAGATCCTTCCACCTTTCACTTCACAAGAAGCAGTTCCCTCAGCATTTACCCAAGTTGCGTTCACACGTGGGTTGACCTTTCCGAATGTGATCTCTACTACGTCCATTTTGGTAGGAACTTGGCAAACAGCTGCATCACATGCATCACATGACTCCCAGCAGAATGCAGCCGTTGTCATATCTTCAGATACAGTAATGGCACGGTTCACGAATTCAACACCAACACTGCAAGGTGCACCAGTTACAAATTGCTCTGCAGCTTCAGTAGGAGCTGTAGGATTTACAAAAAAGCGTTGAAAAACATGAGTTCTAAGAAAATCAGCTCTTATTCATGCGTTCTAAAGGATGATAGGAGCGAATCGTTTCTTGCAGATAGGACCTATCAAGGTGCGTATAAATCTCTGT
>CALFHF010000223.1 GCA_937875855.1 uncultured Flavobacteriales bacterium | reverse complement strand
AAGAAAGCTGCTCCTAAAAAGGCTACCATTAAGAAAGCTGCTGCTCCTAAAGCTGCCGCTAAGCCTGCCGCTAAGAAGGTTGCTTCAAAGAAGAAGCCTGCTGCTAAGAAGTGAGCTAATCACATCCTATGAAAAAAAGGGGAGCCTAATAGGCTCCCCTTTTTCATTTTCTAACTACTCGATATACCTATTCTACCGCAAAGCGAATAGACTCCTGAGTAGAACTATTGGTCAAGATTAAAAGATAGATTCCTCTCTTTAATCTGTCGTTAAATTCCAATTCCATTCTGGAAGAATCCTTGGTCAAAATAAATGTGTGTTTCTCCAAAATCCTACCTGAAATATCTCTTAGTTCAATCATGTAATTCTCAGTAAGATTTACATCAATCTGAAGTGTCAATCGTTCTCCATTACTTGGATTAGGATAGACAGATTGAATCTTATTCAATCCTAGATCAGACTTTCCATAAGCATGAAAAACTGGCGGGACAGGAGGTGCTGGAACTACAAATGTGCTTGAAGGAAAAATTCCGCTCCAAGGAGAGAACCCACTAGCATCAGCACATTGACAGCGCACTTCATACCCATATGTCTTTTCAATTACGAAGGGGACATTAGGATTATTATACAGCGCGATATTGAAATTCATATTACTCCCATTTGTTTGGCTGATCACATGAGTATTGATGATATTACTAAACTGAGGATTAGAACTTCCCGCTGTCGCATCTGAAATTCTTCCTCCTCTTACTTCACACGATGCAGTTCCTTCAGTGTTATTCCAAGTTCCATTTACGCGAGGATTTGAACCTCCGAATCCTATTTCTTCCACATCTAAATTAGTTGGTGCAAGACAAACAGGTTCGGGACAAGTGACCACTGCTGTCCAACCTCCTTCTGTGACAAAAGCATCAGATCTAAAACGCACTGTCAAACATCCGCCTGGATGAGTGGATGTATATGAATCTCCTGCTTGCAATAGGCTAGACTGAATAAAAGGTGCTTGACCATCTGTTTCCATCTCACCGCAAAGCGCAGTAGCAATGACTGCTGCACTGGTGTCTGCTCCATTATATAGTGTAAGAAAATCCCAACAGCCTTCTACAGTTCCTAATCCAGTTTCATTCACGGCTATGTCAACGCTGGTGAAGGTTAGTGTGACTCCTCCATTAGCAGGAATATCAGGACATAGCACATAGATCTCATCTTCGTTGTTCATGTAATTTGAAGTCGCAGTTCCACTATCGGTAAAGAGATCTCCTGCACAATAATCGGGTAGCGTTTCAAATGTACCAGGGCCTGCCCAATCGCTATCCCCATCTGGCGGATTACAATTAGATTGTACATAGAATTCAAATGATGTTCCTGAACTCAGCTGTGTAAGTATATGTTGAGTGTTCAAAACGCTCACGAGCGTGCCTGTTCCTTGCTGAAAACCTATAGGACCATATTCTAATTTCCACAAGGTGGCAGAACCTGTTTCCTGCCAAGAAATCATGGCCTCATGTCTAGTGATTTGGCTCGCACCTAGCTCCTCAGGAATAGGACAAAAAGTGCTCCATAACCAAGCGTCATAAGCCAAATCAGGATAGTCTATATACGGATTTCGGTTTCCTTGCACCAACTCGATTCTGTTATTCCTCTGCAGATCTAATGCGCCTACTGGATCCTGCTGATGCCATAAGTAAAGAACATTCACATCGGCCACCAGATTCATTTCCCCCGCTTGAGTTGGATACATGGTATAGAAATAGAAAATCTGCCTGGCGATATCTCCTTTTATGTTCTCTTTAGGCTCGAAATAGCTAGCGTTTCGTTCAGAAAAAGCAATGTTAGGATTAGGTTCAGTAGTGGTGAAAACATACGCTCCGGTTGCATTTACTCCGTACCAAATAGCTCCTGCATCAGGAACTTCATTGAAAGGAAGCACTCCTCTTGCCGCATTTACATCACCATGTGTAGGACGAATCGCATGAATATCAGACCTCATAGGACTAGCGCTTCCAAAAAGACTTTGTGGAATGAGATGTTCAGTATTGATAGGATTAGGGAAAGTAGTGAATGAAGCGTTCTGTTTGAATCCGGTATACACACACTCTATTTGACCATTACTCTCGTCAATAAAGGAGTACATCTCTTGTCGCGCAAGATTGTATCCAAGATCAGAATGTAACCCGTCATATACATTTACTTTTAACCAAGCGCGCAGGCTCTCATTATGGAGATTCGCTGGGTATTGGCTCCATGCCTGACTAGGTATACATAGGATAACAGAGAGGAGGAGGAATGTTAGGAATCGTTTTTTCATGTCAGCATATTGGAATAGACAAAGGTATGCTTATGCATTATGGTCATCAAGAGAGGCTGTTTAAAAAAAAAGACCCAAATCCGTGAGATCTAGGTCTAGTAGTTGAACCCATTCAGCTAGTTTAAGCATGCTGAACGTTGGTTGGTTGTTCGTATAATCAAGTCAAAAACGTTTTCTTAATACTCGAATGTATGACGATTATCGTGTGAATGCTGACGTAGCTAGAATTTGGTAGAAAAGATCTAGAATTCGGTAGTTTGAGTTGAGAATTCGGTATGCAAATAGAGAAATACCTACAGTACACTTCATAAAAAAACCGCTCTGAATCAGAGCGGTTTCCTTATTTATCTTTTTATGGAACTAGGCGTTCACCTCTTCTTGAAGAACTACTCTTCCTCTTTTAGTCAGCGTATATCCGTTTCTGTTGACGATATGTTCATCAATATAAAGCCTTGTGATACGTTCCCCTACTCTTCCATGTCCTATTGAAAGTGCTTGATCATTCTCGATCCGTTTCCAATATTCCCTTTCTAAATCGGCTAGCCGAATGTTTGAAGAAAATCCTTTTTCCTTGTGGCTATTAATGATATCCAGAATGAGTAAGTCGTACTTGTCCATGTTTTGATGTAGGTTTTTCTGCGTTTAGTGGTTTCAGAATTGATTCCGGTGGTCAATCGGTATGGTTCGAAGATAAGGTTTGAAGCCGTACAGAGGGTAGATGTGAATAAGTAATGATAAGCTATCTGATATTTTCTTAATTCACTAATCGACAATAAGTTAACCATGTGAACGGAGTCATGGATAAATCGTGTAAAAGTGAATGGTCCAGATATTGATATTACGAAAGACCATGCTACCAGAGGGTCACCGAAGCATTCAATAAAAATGAACGGAGAGAATACTATTCTGAATAGAGGCCCTTAAAAGTGCTTTTATTAACTTCTAGGTGCAGAAATCAACTGGACGAATCCACTTAGCATCTTCACTTTTTCTTCTTCTCCTCTTTTCTGATATGCATGCATCAAATTGTTGATCATACGCCTAATCATATCTCCATTTCCGCATGGTTCGAAGAAGCGAGGTTCAGGTCTGAGGTCAAGCTGTGAAAGGAATTGATCTATCTCTGCCTTGTGCAGTATAGCTCCTTTACTGAAGGGATTTATGTAGAACATGATATCGTTCTCCGGTTCCATAACTTTCATTAACCAATCATCTTCTATCATATATGCTACGATGAAGTGATTAGGCAGATTTATCCCACGTATGGGGATGTCCAAGCTCTGTGCAATGCTTGTGTAGAGAATTGAAAGCAAGAGTGGGTTTCCACTTCTATTAGCTATTACCTTATGAATGAAGCTGTTATCAGGTAAATGATAATCTTCTTTATTTCCTTTAAACCCATATTCCTCGAAGAAGAAGATGTTCATGACCTTAACTTTCTCAAAGGCAGTCAGGTTCTCATTTAACTCCAGCCATATCTCTTGCCTGAGTCTTGAAATGAACGCGCGAACTTCCGTTTCATCTAACTCTTCATCGTCAAAACGAGCGACTAATATCGCTCCCTCTACTAAGTCCTCACAGCCACCTTTGAACCACACTTCTAATTCTCTAGTGAGTTCTTTAGACTTTATTTCCTCTATGATGTTCTGAATCAAAATGGGCCAACCGACCACATCATACAGTTCTTTCTGTTCTTGAAGATATGGGGTGATAAATCTCCCTTCTTCACAGATACGTGTTCTAATCTGATCGCGAATTTCTTGATCGGGATCCTCTAATAAACTGATGAGGGCTATGATCTCACTTTGGTCCATCTCCTTGTCTTGATTCTGGAATCAAAGAAAGGTTCCAAGGAAACGTAATCAAGCTCCTTTTCGCAAGAGTTTCCTCAATGGGCTGTTAATCGCTCTAATACCTCAGCTATCATGCGCTTCACAGTGGTTTTATAGTCTTTAGAATATTCTCCCCGCTTCCTGTTAGCAATAATCGCACAGACAGTGCAAGCATTATGTCCTAGTGCTCTGGAAAGCCCGTATAGCGCTGAAGTCTCCATCTCATAATTCGTAACTCTCTCCTTATTCCACTCAAATGAACTTATGCTCTCATTAAGGTCTTGATGCGCTAGTGGAATCCTCAGAATTCTGCCTTGAGGTGCGTAGAACCCACTGGCTGTGGCTGTGATTCCTGATTCATACGCTGCTGAAATCTTTAATCTCAATGCTTGGTCTGACTCTACGATATATGGTTTTGCGAGTTCCATAGGATAAGCCATATGATGAATGAAGGCATCTCTGAGCGAAATCTCCTCTTTCGTTGGCGTCCATTTATAATAATTCATGAGGCCGTCTAGACCCAATCCATACTTAGAGACCACCAAACTATCTACCGGAATATCTTCTTGCAAGGCTCCTGAAGTACCTAGTCGTATCAAGTTCAGGCTACGTTTTTCCTTCTTGATGCTCCTGTTCTTCAGGTCAATGTTCACGGCTGCATCCAGTTCATTGATAGCAATATCTATGTTATCAGTTCCTATTCCCGTAGACATGACGGTAATCTGCATACCGTTATAGCTCGCTACTTTAGTGTAGAATTCTCTGTTATGTGCTTGAGCTGTGACCTTATCCATCATGCTTGTAATGACGTCTACCCTTCCTGGGTCTCCTACTAAAAGGACATAATCCTTTACATGTTCTTCAAATAAGGCCAAGTGATAGACGGATCCATCTGGATTCAAGACTAATTCGCTTGCAGCTATCTGTGACATAATGTTATTTTTCTAATGGGACGATTTCTACACTCGCGCCTTCTACACTAATGATATCCCCGGCTAGACATTTCCTACGGATTCTTGATTCAATCTCATCATTGACCGACACTTCGCCCGAAAGAATCATCACTTTGGCATGTCCTCCTGTACTGGCTAATCCTGTTGCTTTTAACAAGGAAGATAAGGGAATGAACCCTTCTCTCAAGGAAAATTTCTTAACACTCATCTCCAGGACGGATATGTAGCAGGGTCCGCTTCATTCATTATTCCATAGGCCATTTCCACAATATCCTCTAGGCTTGGCTTAGAGAAATAATCACCATCTGTTGAATATGCAGGTCTATGCTCCTTTGCTGTCAAGACTGAAGGGGTCGCATCCAAATGGAAGAAAATTTCTTGCTCTGAAATCACTCTTTCCAAGATGTAAGCTGAAGCTCCTCCTGGAACATCTTCATCTACTATCATGAGCCTATTGGTCTTATGAACAGACTTTTGTATCTCTTTACTTAGATCGAACGGAATCAACGTCTGCACATCGATGAGCTCTACATCGATTCCAATTTCTTGAAGACGCACTGCCGCTTGACTGCATATGTTGAACGTAGAGCCATAACTCACTATCGTAAGATCAGTGCCTTCTCTTGTGACATCTACTTTGCCTAATGCAACCGTGAATTCTCCAGAGTTTAAAACCTTGGGTTCTTTTATTCGATATCCATTAAGTGGTTCTATAATCAGTGCTGGCTCATCACTGCTCATGAGGGTATTCAACATTCCTGCTGCCTGGGTCATATTCCTTGGAACACACACCATAATCCCTCTAATGCTGTTCACAATAGCCCCCATGGGCGAACCACTGTGCCATATTCCTTCTAGTCTATGCCCTCGTGTGCGAATAATCAGGGGACATTTCTGTTGACCAGCTGTTCTATATCTGACTGTCGCTAAATCATCGCTCATCAACTGAAGTGCGTAATAGAGGTAATCTAAGTATTGGATCTCAGCCAATGGACGCATACCGCGCATAGCTAATCCTATTCCTTGCCCTATAATAGTGGCTTCACGAATCCCAGTGTCCATGACACGTATTTCCCCGTGCTTGGCTTGCATGCCTTCCATGCTCTGATTCACTCCTCCTATCTGACCAGTATCCTCTCCAAAAGTCACCATGAGTGGTTCTTTCTGAAACAATGCATCGAAATTTTCTCTAAGAATAAGCCTACCATCTACCTCATTATTTGGGTCTATTACAGGAGCAATAGCTTTGACCTGAAGCACAGATAAAGCAGTTTCTGAATACAAATGCGAGCTGTACCTATCTTTATTCAACTCAGCTTGAAGGTCATTCCAATAAATCACTGCATCTCGCTCACTAGATTGTTCCCCAGCAGTCTTCAAGAGTACCTGTCTTACCCTTGAAATAATGTCTTTACGAATAGGATCCATCGCAGATTGAAGCTCTGTTACACATGCTGTAATATAATCCCCAGCAGCACTTACTGATCGCATGGCAGTAAGCAGAACTACGGCTTCATTCAGCTCTACTTTAATGCTATCAGCATATTCTTTCCAGGCCTCCTTCTGCTCAGCGCGAACTTGTTTCTTGGCCTCAGTCCTTATGGAATTCAACTCTTCTTCGTTGCTGATGGGATCTCCTTTATATCTGAATTCAAGAATCCAATTCTTGAACTTCTCGACACAGTCATAT